>CAMDKL010000098.1 GCA_945900945.1 Pirellula staleyi DSM 6068 | reverse complement strand
CGTTCATCCCAAAAGGATAACGAATCCCTAGTTTTTTATAGCCAGCCACTAAATTTTACGCAGAACCTAATCCAGCGAGGTCTTGTTTGGCAGCGTCGCATCGTGAAATGGGATTTGAAAATTGCCGTGGTTTAGAAATCTATTTCGATCGGAGGAGTTGTATTGCCAGAGTAACGCAAGCGAGAATTGCTCGCTACAATGACTTTTTGGAGTTGGTCCGAACCCTTCATGTTTCCCTTTTACTGTCCAGTTCTTCCGTTTGCCCCCATTGAGTTACCGATATGTATACTTTCCCTCGAATTTTTTTGCTTGCCGCTATTGTATCAACGCCGATTCTTGTCTCGGTCGATTCCACATCTGCCGCAGACCTGGACGGAAACAAACGAATCCTCTTTATAGCTGGCGAGCGAAGCCACGGGTACGGCGATCATGAGCACTTCGCTGGTTGTCGTATTCTAGCGGACGTTGTTCAACGTACAGCTGCGAAGGTCAAATGCGAAGTGATTCGAAACGGATGGCCGCAGGATGATTCAGTTATTGATACCGCTGACTCCATCGTGATCTATTCTGACGGCGGTGCAGGACGTCATCCGTCGCTTGCTCATTTGGACCGACTTAAGAAACAGATGGATCGGGGCGCAGGGCTCGTTTGTATCCACTATGCTGTCGAGGTACCCAAGGATCGCGGCGGTCCCGAGTTTCTATCGTGGCTTGGCGGCTATTTCGAAACCGATTGGTCCGTCAATCCGCATTGGGATGCGAAATTTGATAATCTACCGAAACACCCAATCACATCAGGTGTCAAGCCATTCCAAACGCGAGACGAGTGGTATTTCCACATGCGCTTTCCGGAAGGGATGAAAGGGGTAACTCCGATCCTTTCGGCAGTACCGCCCGCGAGCACGATGGATCGTCCCGACGGAGCACACAGTGGCAACCCGACCGTTCGCAAAGAAGTCGCTCGGGGCGATTTGCAACACGTCGCTTGGGCAACCGAACGACCCGATGGTGGACGATCCTTCGGCTTTACCGGTGGTCATTACCATTGGAACTGGGGCCGAACCGAGCCGACCAAACTTGTTGCCAACGCTATCCTGTGGTCTGCGCACATGCCCGTCCCCGAGGCAGGTGCCAGTGTCGAGCCAAAAACTCTTAAACAACTTCAGGAAAACCAAGACGACCCAATCGATAAAAAATTCAAACCAGAAGAAATTATTAAGGCTTTTCAATTGATCTCGTCGAACTCGCCATCTCTGCCTGAGGACAGGCTGAGCTACGTGAACAGAAACGATCGCACTAGCGACAAAGCCGTCGCCGGACTCACCGTCGCCAATGGCCTACAAGCTTCCCTGGCGGCTTCCGAACCGATGCTCAAAAGTTTAACCAATATCGATATCGACCACAAAGGGCGTATCTGGGCCTGCGAAGTCGTCAACTACCGCAAACATAAAAACGATCGAGCCGAAGGGGATCGCATCCTCATTCTCGAGGACACGAATCAAGACGGCATCGTGGATACGTCAAAAGTCTTTTACCAGGGTCGCGATATCGACTCGGCTCTAGGCCTCTGTGTCTTGGGCAATCGAGTCATCGTCAGCGCCGCACCCTACGTTTGGGAGTTTATCGACGAAAACGGCGATGATGTGTTCGACTCCAAATTGGACTCCAAGCGGGCTCTGCTCACCAAAACAGGCGATCCACAACATGATCACTCTGTCCATTCGTTCGTTTTCGGTCCTGATGGCAAAATGGTTTTCAACTTTGGAAACACCGGCCACCGGCTTTGCGATACTAATGGAAATCCCGTGAAAGATCGATGGGGACGAGAAATCAACGATTCCGGCAAACCCTATCGCCAAGGGATGGTCTTTCGTTGCAACGAAGATCTGAGCGACATGGAAGTAGTTGGTCACAATTTCCGAAACAACTACGAAATTTCCATCGACTCCTTCGGAACACTATGGCAATCCGACAACGACGATGACGGCAACCGAGCAACACGCATCAACTACGTAATGGAGTTTGGAAACTATGGATACACGGATGAGGCCAATGGTGCTGGCTGGCAAGTTGAGCGTACCAATTGGGAGCCTGAGATTCCTCGACGGCATTGGCATCTCAACGATCCGGGCGTCGTGCCAAATGTCTTGATTACCGGTTCTGGCTCACCGACCGGAATCACAGTCTACGAAGGAAATTTATTGCCCGAAAAATTTCGCAATCAAATCATCCACTGCGACGCAGGTCCCAACGTGGTCCGATCCTACATCACCAAACCCGAGGGTGCCGGATATTCGGCGACTATCGAGGACATTGCGGTAGGCGAATTCGATAAATGGTTTCGACCGGCAGACGTTTGTGTGGCCCCAGACGGCTCGCTGTTCGTCTCCGACTGGTACGATCCAGGCGTTGGCGGTCATAACATGGAGGATATGGAACGCGGTCGATTGTTTCGTATCGCACCAACCGGCACAAAGTACATTGTTCCCAAGTTCGACTTGACTACGGCACCGGGCGCCGTCGAAGCTCTTCGGAATCCATGCAACTCAGTGCGATTCATGGCGTACCAGGCGCTCCTAAAAATGAAGAGCAATGCGACCAGTGAACTAGGCAAGCTTGCCGCCGATGCCAACCCTCGCATGCGAGCTCGAGCACTGTGGCTACTGAGCAAGATCGGTGACGCAAAGCAAGTGGTCCAGCAAGCTACCAAGGATGCGAACGCGGATGTTCGCATCACCGGCATCCGGATCGCAAGGCAGGCAAAGATCGCAACCAAAGACTTTGTGCCATCGCTCTTAGGAGATTCCAGTGTCGTGGTATTGCGTGAGTTGGCGGTCGCGTTGCGGGAAGACAAGTCGAGCGAAATGCCAGAGTACTGGTCCAAGCTTGCCATGAAGTATGACGGCATGGACCGCTGGTTTCTTGAAGCGATCGGAATTGCTGCAATGGACCGTTGGGACGAATGCCTATCTGCATGGAAGAAAGCCACCAATGGCAATCTTGATACGAAGGCCAATCAGGCCATCGCATGGCGAGCTCGTGGTACGGTAGCTGCGCAGATGCAAGCGGACTTATTGCGAAGCCCCAAGCTCAACGCGAGCGTCATCCCTGCCATGTTTCGTGCCCTTGATTTGCAAGACGCGGATGCACGCCAGAAAGCATTGCGAACTTTGCTGGATTTGGCAGGCCCAGAAGACGAACAGGTCCGTAGCGATCACATTGTTGTTGAAGCACTTATGCGTATGGATGGAGTTGATATCCATTCCGACCCAAAGTTAAATCAAGCTGTTCAACGTCATCTGAGCCAGCTCAAGAACGATCCCGCGCAGCTCAAGATTATTCAAAAGTTGAGAGCGGCTGGCATGGGAGATCGTCTGGTCGATCTCGCCGTAATTTGGGGCGAGAACACACAATCGGTACAGGCGCTGGAGCTGGCAATCGAACAAGGTGCCTTGCCTGGTTTAATAAAATCCTTGACCGCCAAGGATCCGGACGAACGTACGCTGGCACTTTCGAAGGTCTTGACGTTGAGCAATCGAAAACCAGTACATGATCTTCGTCGTACTTTGATTGACGACAATAACGTATCCAAAGTTATCAAAGTGGATGCGGTGGTTGGACTCTCAAGGAGCAAGGGGTTTCATGCCCAGTTGATCGAACTCGCCAAAGCCAATAAATTGCCTGGCGAAGCCAAAATTCTCATCGGCGCCACTCTGCGAAATTCTGACGACGAAGCGATCAAGAAGGCAGCCAACGAACTGTTTCCAATTATCAAAACTTCGCAAAATCCCCTGCCTCCGATTGAAGTGCTCGTCAAAAAGAATGGCAATACCAGCGAAGGCAAGAAACTTTACAACGCCGTTGCCACTTGTTCTCAGTGCCACCAAGTGGGTACCGAAGGCAAAAACGTCGGACCGGCCTTAACCGAAATTGGAAGCAAACTCTCCAAGGATGCACTGTATGCATCCATCTTGGCCCCGAGTGCCGGTATCAGTCACAATTTCGAAGCGTATGCTGCGAGGACCGACGAGGATGAAGTCATCATTGGGCTCATGGTTTCGGATACACCGGCGAGTGTAACGATCCGCGATGCCAAGGGGATCGAGCGAACCATCCAACGCAAAAACTTGGAAGAGATCAAGAAACAGGAGAAGTCGTTGATGCCCGAAAATTTGCAGGAGACAATGAGCGAGCAGGGATTGGTTGACTTGGTAGAGTACCTCGTGTCTCTCAAGAAATCATAACGCTATCTCGTGCCACTTACTTTGCGACTTAGTGAACCGGTGGGCGCTAGCCCCGGGCCTTAATTGCGAAGCAATATCGCTTTGCCACCGAACAACCGAAAACTTGAAATGGATGATCCAGAAGAACAAGTGTGGCTCAGCCAGATACCTAAGGCTCAATCGTCACGACTTCGAGTGAAATCGATATCATCGATACTAAATCGGCTGATTGTCGAAAAAGGCTATGCGGCGCAGCAATCCTCGCAGATATTGCAAGAGCAGTGGCTCATTGCGGTCGGAGAGGAGTTGTTCTCGCAATCACGAGTTGGAAAAATCCAACGTGGCATACTTCAGGTGTTCGCATCGAACACGATTGTATTGTCGGAACTGGAATACACCAAAAGCAAGGCGTTACGTCATCTGCAATCGTCGCTCCCCGAATTCAAGCTGAGGAACATACGCTTCAAAATCACGTAGTGCCCGTGAAAAGGTGTCCGGTACCGATTTATTGACTTCGCGGTTTGATGGTAGTATCATAAGTTGCTTATGCTTTCGACGTGCGATCTCCGATGCTAGACTGCTGATATGGGACGACCCAAACGAGCCGATACCGCTGGCTATTGCTACCACATGCTCAATCGTGCCAACCTCCGAGCGACGATCTTTCACAAGCCAGCCGACTACGAAGCCTTCGAGAGGATTCTCGATGAGGCGCTTGACCGCTTCGAGATCGATCTTTTTGCCTATTGTCTGATGCCAAATCATTATCACTTGCTTGTTCGCCCAAGAATAGACGGAACCATGGCCCGCTTTGGGCAATATATCGGCCTAACTCACACTCAGCGTTACCACGCTCATTACCACACAACGGGCCAGGGGCATTTGTACCAGGGACGCTACAAGTCCTTTCCAGTTCAGTCGGACGAACACTTTTTAGCAGTTGCCCGTTATGTCGAACGCAACGCATACGGTGGCAAATTGTGCCAGCGACCGGAACAATGGGCATACGGAAGTCTCTTCCAGTGGACCCAGCGGACGATAGCGGGGAAAACGCGTTTGTCCGCATGGCCGATTCGTAGGCGATCGGATTGGGCCGAGCACGTGGCGATAGACTTCAGCCCCGAGGAGCGCCAGCAGCTAGACTGGAGCGCAAGACGGGGAGTGCCCTTTGGAGATGCGACGTGGGTCGAGTCGGTGGCCAGGAATTTCGATTTGGAGTCGACAATGCGCCCACGTGGCAGGCCGAAAAAGTTCCCGCCGGCCGAAAAGAACCCTTAAGCTTACAAAAACGGTACCGGACACCTTTTGACATCGCCACAATTCAATGTCGTTTTATATCAGCCGGAGATTCCGCAAAACACGGGAAACATCGGTCGTACGTGCGTCGCGCTCCATGCCAAGCTCTGGATCGTACGGCCCACTGGATTTCGGTTGGATGACAAGCAATTGCAGCGAGCTGGCTTGGACTATTGGCAGCATTTGGACTGGGAATCAGTAGATTCGTGGGGACATTTAGTCCCCATGTTGCCGATGGGGAGAACTTGGTTTTTCACAAAATTCGCGTCGACGACCTATTCGGACGCGGCGTTTCAAGCCGGTGATTGGCTGGTTTTTGGGAGTGAGTCGAGTGGATTGCCAGATTCGGTGCGGGAGCAGTATGGATCGCAATGCCTTTCGTTGCCTATGATCGGACCGGTACGTAGCTTGAATTTGTCGGTTGCGGTCGGAGTCGGGCTGTTTGAAGCGTTTCGGCAGACGATTGGAAAGGGAAGTTAAGTACGGCCGCAGGAGGTTCATGGACTGCGACTATTTGTCTCTTTGTTTCTTTGGCAACGAATTTCCAATATAACGGTTACTCAAATGACGAAAGAATCCGACTCGTGGAAAGTATCTTTTTCGATGCTACCTTCCGTCAAGTCAGGGTAGCTTGTAAACTTTGCAAAATCCTCAAGCGCACGACGCGTGTCGTGGCGATTGCCAGAAAGAAGCGACTCTTTAATCCATCATGCAACGATTTTTGTTCCCTCGCTGGACGAACAAATTCTTGGCTTTGCTAGGAGTTTTGACTGCTGCCGGTGGCGCTTACGCCGGCGTCCTTTTCCTAGGTGCTACGAGTCCGGTAACCCTGAATATTGGTTATCGACCTGAGCAGCCCGTTCCTTTCAGCCATGCTTTGCATGCTGGCGAACTCAAAATGGACTGCCGATACTGTCACAACACGGTCGACAAGTCTGCCCATTCTAGCATTCCACCAACCCAAACCTGTATTAACTGTCATAGCCCGAAGACGGCAGCAGGTGCTCCTGCTTTATCCGCAGTGCATTCAGACAGCAGGAAGTTAAAGCCGGTTCATGAAAGTTGGAGAACTGGCGAGTCGGTCGACTGGGTCCGAATTCACCGACTGCCTGACTTTGTTTATTTCAACCACTCCGCTCACGTGAATCGTGGCGTTTCGTGTGTTACATGTCACGGTCGAGTGGATCAGATGGAAATTGTTTATCAGGCCAAGGATCAGTCGATGGCTTGGTGTATCGATTGTCATCGTAATCCCGAGCCACATCTTCGGCCTGTCGAAGAAATTACAAATCTTGCCTGGTCCGCTGGCTCGGAAGCCGAGCAGTTGGCTTTGGGTACGAAATTAAAAGCAGAGAAAAAAATCAATCCTCAAGCCAATTGTGCGGTCTGCCACCGATGAGTCAATCCGGTATCGATCACCAAAAGCGTTATTTCCGTAGCCTGGACGAATTGCAACAAACGCCTGAGTTTGAGCAGTTTCTTTCGCGAGAATTCCCGCAAGCGGCGTCTGAATTCCCCGAGGGGGTTTCGAGGCGTCGTTGGCTTCAAATGATGGGGGCTTCGCTAGCTCTTGGTGGAGTCGCGGGTTGCCGCTACAACCGCGAAGAGATTGCCGCCTTTGTCGTTCGTCCCGAAGGTCGGATTCAAGGTGTTGCAGAGCATTTTGCTACGAATTTCGAGTGGGCAGGTCGTGCGGTGCATGCGCTGGTGACCAACTTGGAAGGTCGCCCAGTTAAAGTGGATGGGAACGCGGACCATCCAGCTTATGCGAATAGCCAGCCAACCGATTTTGTTGAGAACAAAAAGCTCCGATCGGCGGGTACTGATGCCTTTACGCAAGCGTCCATTTTATCGCTCTACGATCAGGATCGGATAGCTGGAGTCCTAAATCGCACTTCGCCTGGCAAGGCTCCGGAGCGATACCTCCCATTAGACAAGAAGTTGGATCCCGACGATCATAAAAATTCGCTCAAGAGCTGGGAAATTTTTGGCGAATATGTTGCAACTGAGCGAGCCAAGTTGGCTGCTTCCAACGGTGAGGGGCTTGCTGTTATTTACGAGCCTACGCGAAGCCCTTCGGTTCGTCGCATGCTCGCGGAAGTGATTAAGAAATACCCGAAAGCGACCTTGGTTCGCTATGAGTCCGTTTTCACCGGAAATGTCGGGAAAGCGATCGATGCGGTAGGGGCTGGTCAAGCGTCGATGGTCTTCGATTTGGATCAAGCCCAAGTGATCGTCTCGCTGGATGCAGATCTGCTTGGTGCAGACTCCAATGCGGTTCGCTACGCTCGTCAGTTTGCAAATCACCGATCTCCAAGTGGAGCTTGGATGAATCGCATGTATTGCGTCGAATCGCAGTATTCGGTTACGGGCTCGGCATCGGATTTCCGTTTGGCATTGCAGTCTTCTCAAATACCTGTGTTTCTCGGGAAGCTCGAAAAAGCGATTGATGATGGAATTGTCATCGAAGACAAGGACGAAGCGGTGCCCTACAACGAACTCAAAGGTGCCGACCGAGTCAATCGTGTGCTCGAGAGCATTGCCAGTGATCTTTTGGCAAACAAAGGAAAGGGAACCAGCTTGCTGGCAGTAGGAAGTCATCATTCCATGGCGGTGCAGTTAGCTGCAATCCGAATCAACGCCAAGCTTGGCAATATTGGCAAGACAGTCAATTTGTATGAAGTCAGCAATGAATTGGCTGAAGTCTCTTCGTTGAAGCTAAATGACTTTGTAGGTCGAGCAAAAGAGTTTAAGTCTCTTTGGATCTTGCCGCCGAATCCGGTGTTTACGGTCTCTGGCGATATCAAACTGGCGGACGCAATCAAGGCCATCGGTAACGTGGTATATCTTTCGAACTATGACGACGAAACGGCAGATTGCTGCACTTGGGCCGTTCCGGCTACGCATCCGCTCGAAGCGTGGGGGGATGTTCAAGCAGCAGATGGCGTACTTAGCATCGGACAGCCGATGATTTCGCCGTTGATCGTGGGCAGTAAATCGGTCATTGAGTTTCTAGCGATCATGTTGAGCATGCCTGAGGTCGACGGTCAAAAGATCGTTATGGAGACTGCTCGTCAAGCGGTCGGTGGCTCGATCAGTGAACGCGCGTGGAAAGAGTCGTTGCATATCGGATTTGTCGCAGGCACGGGTGGCAAGAAGTTTCCGGAAGAACTGAAGGCGGACGGTAAATCCCTGAGCGGTGGCGGGTTGTCAACGATCCCTCATGCATTGCCTGAAGGCGAGATCAAGCTCGAGTTTGATAAGAACAACTTGGAAGTCGTTTTGCATCCGAGCGATTCGGTTTACGACGGGCGTTTAGGAAACAACGGTTGGATGCAAGAGCTACCTCAACCGATTACGAAACTGACTTGGGACAATGCAGCGGTATGCAGTATTGGGACGGCAAACCAGCTCAATCTAAAACAAGGTGAGTTGGTAGCGCTTCGCCTAGGTGACGCTGTTGTCAAATTGCCTGTTTTCGTCGTTCCTGGCCACGCGGAAGGATCCTTTACGGTTAACCTTGGATACGGTCGCAGCAAGTCAAAGGGTGGAGTTATCGCCGGCGGGGTTGGGACTAATTTGGCGTCGTTCCGCCGTTGGAATCAAGCAGCTATCTACACTGGAATCGAAGCGATTGGAACTACCGAGCCGTACCGACTCGCGACCACTCAGGATCACTTTGCACTCGACGAAATGGGGATGAGCGAGCAAGCCAAGCGCTCACCACAATTGATTCGCGAAGGGACTTTGGATGAATACAAAACGGATGCGAGTTTCACGAAGAGAATCGTGGAAAAGCATTTTGAGAATAAGTCACTTTGGGAGGAGCCCAAAGTAGACATAAACTACAAATGGGGCATGACGATCGACTTGAACAAGTGTACGGGTTGCAACGCCTGCGTGATCGCTTGTCAGGCAGAGAACAACGTGCCAATCGTTGGTAAGGAACAAATCATTCGCGGTCGTGAAATGCATTGGCTGCGAATTGATCGTTATTTCCAATGCGATCAAGTTGCAATGTCTAAGGCCAACGAGTCATTCAAGGATCCCATTGACGCAACCATTGTCACGCAACCCATGGCGTGCGCTCATTGCGAAACGGCTCCTTGCGAAGAAGTCTGCCCGGTTGCTGCGACGGTGCATACCGAAGAGGGCATTAACGCAATGGCCTACAACCGATGTATTGGTACTCGCTATTGCGGCAATAATTGTCCGTACAAGGTTCGCCGATTCAATTATTTTAATTACAACACCGAGTATGGATACTTCTACGGTTGGCAAGACAATCGCGAGCAAGCTTCGCAAAAACTGCAGTCGTTGGTGCTCAATCCAGAAGTCACGGTCCGTGGACGCGGCGTAATGGAAAAATGCACTTATTGCATTCAGCGGGTCCAAAACGGAAAGATCAAATCGAGGACTACTGGCGATGGGCGGGTTCACGATGGTGATATTCGGTCCGCTTGCCAAGAAGCCTGCCCTAGTCAAGCGATTATTTTCGGCGATTTGAATGACCATACAAGCCGAGTTCACCAAACTCAAAACGATCCTAGGGCTTATGCGGTTCTCGAAGAACTGAACATCAAGCCGAGGACGCTCTACCTGTCGCGAATTCGCAATGTGCCAAAGCGACTCGCAACTGCAATTCAAAAGACACCAGTACGCCCCGGCCACGGGGATGACCACTCACATGAATCAGGTGACCATGGCCACCATAGCTAGTAATTTTAACCTGCGGGAAATCGACAACACGGATGATATCCCTGGTCGACGCGCTCCTCTGATCACCGGCAATCAGAGTTATGCCTCAGTTACCGACATTGTGTGTCGTGTGGCTGAGGATCCGCAACCTATGTTGTGGTACATCCTGTTTGGTTTTTCGTCGCTCACTGCAGTCATGTTCCTTTCGTTGATTGGATTTTTGATTCTCAAGGGTGTCGGTATTTGGGGGAATATGAACCCTGTCTTCTGGGCCTGGCCAATCGTGAATTTCGTGTTCTGGGTCGGTATCGCTCACGCCGGAACTCTCATTTCCGCGATTCTGTTTTTGTTTAGGCAGAATTGGCGAACGAGCATCAATCGCGCAGCCGAGGCAATGACGATCTTTGCTGTTATCTGTGCCGGCATTTATCCAGGCATCCACGTGGGGCGTGCTTGGCTTGCTTTTTGGTTGTTGCCCTATCCAAGTTTGAATCTTTGGATGTGGCCCCAGTTTAGAAGTCCGTTGTTGTGGGACGTTTTTGCGGTTGGAACGTATGCGTCGGTTTCGCTCGTGTTTTGGTACATGGGTATGATTCCCGATTTGGCGACTTATCGCGACCGAAGCAAATCGCCGTTACGTAGGATGATATACGGATTATTGTGCCTTGGTTGGACAGGTTCATCACGGCATTGGTTGCGTTACGAAAAAGCGTATACGTTGTTGGCTGCATTTGCCGCACCGCTTGTTCTATCCGTGCACACTGTGGTTAGTTTTGACTTCGCGGTTTCGCAGGTTGCCGGTTGGCATACCACCATTTTCCCTCCGTACTTTGTTGCAGGAGCGATTTTCAGCGGCTTCGCTATGGTGGTGACTTTGATGGTGCCAGCCCGATCGATCTACAAATTAGAAAACTTGATCACCCTGCGGCATTTGGACAACATGAACAAGATCATTTTAGCGACAGGCTCGCTAGTGGGATTGGCTTATGCGACTGAGTTTTTTATGGCTTGGTATAGTCAAAACCAATACGAGTATTTCACGTTTTTCAACCGAGCTTTTGGTCCCTATTGGTGGGCGTATTGGACGATGGTAACGTGCAATGTTATCTCCCCGCAGTTGTTTTGGTTCAAGAAACTAAGGACATCAACTTTTTGGATGGTTGTGATTTGCATTTTCGTGAATATCGGAATGTGGTTTGAACGATTCGTGATTACGGTCACATCGCTGAGCCGGGATTTTCTGCCTAGCTCGTGGGGCTACTTCAGGCCAACCATGTTTGACGGATTGATGTTCTTTGGAAGTTTTGGCGTATTCCTGACGCTGTTCCTGTTGTTCTGCAGATACTTGCCAACGATTGCCATGTCGGAAGTCAAGGGAGTCATGTCTGCGGTTTCGCACGCCGCGCACAGCAAAGACGGGACGCACGGCCAAAATCACTAAGATTTCACTGACTTAACCATTCAAGCGGTTGCCGATTGGCAGCCTTTACCAGTACCAAGAAAAATTGTCGCAAACCGATACCAACCATGAGTGAGCACAAGCCACGCAAGTCGATAGAAAAAAAAATGCCTAAGGCGTTCGGCTGGATGGCAGAATACCAGGATGAGAACAATCTGTTGGCAGCGGCGCGTAAAGTACGTGACTCAGGCTATACCAAAACCGACGCATTTACGCCGTTTCCGGTACACGGAATCGACGAAGCTCTCGGGATTAAACCTACGATTTTGCCATTCATTGTGTTGTGTGCAGGCTTTACTGGTTTGGCCACGGCACTTTTAATGCAATGGTGGACGAACGGCTTCGATTACAAGTACATCATATCGGGGAAGCCGTTTGGGATAACTCCGGCGTCCATTCCTATTGCTTTCGAATTGACTGTATTGTTTTCAGCATTCACGGCATTTCTTGGAATGATCGCCCTGAACAGTCTCCCTAAGTTTAGCAATCCTGTTTTCACAAACCCTCGTTTTGACAGGGCAACGAACGATCGGTTCTTTTTGTTTGTGGAAGCGACCGACAAGTACTACAACCGAGAATCGGTAAAAGAACTGCTAGGTGGAACCCACCCCGATTCTTTGGACGAAGTGCTTGAGGACACGACGCCAAGCACGTTGCCTCAACCTATTATCCTAGCGCTGTTATTGCTAGTCGTGGCCGGGCTTATTCCAGGAATGATCATTTTGAACATGCGCGCTGGGTTCAGTACCGCTCCGAGATTCCACGTCTTCTTTGATATGGATTTCCAGCCGAAAAAGAAGGCACAGCAGCAGACGACCATTTTCGTAGATGGTCGAACCATGCGTCCTCAAGTTGCGGGAACGATTGCTCGTGGCCAACTTGAAGAGCAAGATCCCTTTTATTTGGGCTACGATCCATCCAAGCTGACGATGTCGAACGACTCGCCAAGTGTTTTGTTCGTCTCATTGCAAACGCCAGCAGACGGCAAACCGCCAATAGCCGTTCCGCCTGCAACCAAAGACGAAAAAACTGGAGGACAACCACCTGCGACACCCGTTGTTCCTGTTTTGCCTTGGATCGTTAAACTCCCGATCGAAGCAAATGAAGACAACATGAAAGTGGGCAAGCTCAAATTTGAGACTTATTGCTCTGCATGTCACGGGTATGGTGGCTACGGTGATGGATTGGTTCACAAGCGAGCTGATGCGTTAGCGCAAGGATATTGGTTGCCACCTACCTCCCTGCATATTGACCGTGTTAGCAAGCAACCGGTTGGACAGATTTTCAATACGATTACCAAGGGACAAGGAAAGATGGCATCTTATGCTTCTTCCTTGACCCCCAAGGAACGTTGGTCGATCGTTCTTTATGTGCGAGCACTGCAAAGGTCTCGCAATGCCAACATTGACGACGTTCCCGTCGAGTCTCGGTTCCTTCTGGACGAAGACCCAAAGCCAGTTGATCCGAAACCAGAATCAACGAACAGCGTAGAAGTAACCAGCAAGTAATAGTCTCATCGATTATTGCTCCAAGCTCATTTGAAAAAGACCATCGGCATCCCGCAGTCGCGATGAAGTGAAATGAACCTGAACTACGATAAAGCCTCAATCGAAATTCCCGAATCATGGCGGGCAAAAGCACCGATCATTCTATCGGCTGGACTAATCTTTCTAGTCGTCGGAATGGCTTGCTGTTTTATGGCAACATCCAAGGGAGGTGACTACACCCAGGCTTTAAAATACCTTACGCACTCCTATTTGGCGAACTTCTTCTACGTTTTCTCATTCACTTTGGGGGCCTTGTTTTTCATTCTTGTACAGTTTCTTACGCGCGCCGGTTGGAGCTCATCGATTCGACGGTTGGCCGAAATCCTCATGATGACGATACCCTATCTCGCCCTACTTTTTGTGCCGATCCTCGTTATGCTTTTCGCGGGCAGTTCTGCCTTGTACGGGTGGAATGCAGATCCAAAGGATATGGAGAATAGTGTCATTGCCTCGAAGGCAACTTTTTTCCTGTCCAAGGAATTTTTCACGATACGTACGATTGCCTATTTTACGATTTGGATTCTCACTGCAAGCTGGTTCTTCCGACTTAGCAGACAGCAGGATGAATCCGGAGACACGGAGCTGTCGTCCCTTCGCCAGAAATGGTCTGGTCCATTGATCATGGTTTTTGCCCTTTCGGTCAGCTTTGCTGCGTTCGATTGGCTGATGAGCATAGACGCAGATTGGTATAGCACTATTTTCGGCGTGTATGTTTTTTCGGGCAGCATGATGGGGTTTTTTGCCTTGATGATCATTCTCTGTATGCTGCTGCAGAATGCTGGCAAAGTACAAAAACTTGTGACCGTCGAACATTTTCACGATATGGGTAAATTTCTCTTCGGCTTCGTCATGTTTTGGTCGTATATTGCATTCTCACAGTTAGTGCTCATTTGGTACGCAAACATTCCCGAGGAGACTTTCTGGTATCAAGTTCGTTTGGAAGGCGGATGGAAAGCATTCTCGTACGGGATAATCCTCGTTCATTTCATCATTCCCTTTTTGTTCTTGATGAGCCGGCACATTCGTCGAAGCCGAACGCTGTTGGCCACGGGGGCGGCATGGGTACTTTTTGCACATTGGTACGACATGACGTTTTTAGTTATGCCAAACGCTGGCTCGGCTGAGTTTTTCCCGATGGTTGGACATTTGCTTGGGGGAGTTGGAATGCTTTGCATTTTCTCGGCGATTTTTATTCAACGGGCGACAGGCGTGCCTTTGGTTGCGATGCGTGACCCTCGGTTGCCCGAAGCCTTGTCGTACGCAAATCCAATCCTTTAATCAGCTTCCATTTGACAAGCTTTTCGATACCGACCAAAAATCATGGCACGATACGACGATTTGAATACCCGGGGAATTGCTTACACAACTGTGTTAAGCGTGGTTATCTTGGTCATTATCTTGCAGGGCACGCAAGCACTTTGCTACAACATGTTGAATTATGAAAACAACCGAAAAGATACCAAACAAATGGATTCGGCAACCGTCACAAAAAGTGAACAGTTGCAGTCACTTGACGGTTACAAGCGGGTAGAAGTGATCGACGAGACCGCTCCGCCTGCGAAAAAAGGTGAATTGCCCGCAATGAAGGAGGTGATTCATATTCCAGTCACCAACGCACAAAAGCTGATTTTGCGAGAACTGGGGGCTGCGAAGGCCTCGGTTCCCGGTTCTTAAACAAATTTACGATTGAGTCAAAAACGAAGCGATGAACCAAAACCGTTCGAAAGCATTTGAGCAAGTCCTCTTAGCATTTATTTGCCTGTCGGGGTTGTCGTTTGCTTTTGCGGTCGATGACAAACTACCCGAGAGACTCGACGGAGTTTCCATCGAGGAAAAGCTTGGCCAAGAAATTCCATTGGACGTTAAGTTCATGGATGAGAACGGTGGTCTAACCTCATTTGATGAGCTTTTAAAAGACGGTGATCCGATCATTCTCACACTCAACTACAGCGATTGTCCCGGTTTGTGTGTTGCTCAGTTGAATGGATTAGTGAAAGGGATCAACGAAGTGGGTTCGTTTGCTTTGGGAAAAGATTTCAAAATGGTTTCCTTAAGTATCAATCCGAGAGAGGGACGGGACCGTGCGGCAGCTACGAAAAAAAAATATGCAGAGAACCTGGCGAATCACCACAGAGGTGCGGGATGGAGTTTTTTGGTCGGCGCGGAACCAAGTATCCAGCAGATAACTAAGGCTACTGGGTTCAATTACACCTTTGATTCAAAGCATAACAGATACAACCATGCTGCTGCAGCAATTTTTATTTCCCCGAAAGGGAGGATCACTCGATACCTTTACGAGGTTGGATTCAATCCAGAGACCTTGAAAATGGCACTTATCGAAGCAGGTGAGGGTAAAATTGGCTCTCCATTAGATGCATTTGTTCTCTGGTGCTATCACTACGATGCAAATGAGAACCGGTATTCTGCCAACGCTAAAACTATTTTGTCCATCACGGCTGGCTTGTTTCTGACGTTTGGATTGATTGCCTCCTTGCCGTTTTGGATTTCTTGGAGACGCAGTGGCGCGACAATTGGTCACGCGACCAATGCTCCAGTACAGATTACAATTAACGAATCAACTTCACTGTCTAAATAATTCTAATGATACCAGCCTTTTTCGCAGACATTAACGAGTCGTTTTGGTTTCCAAAGCAGGCCTCCACTTTTGCAAAGGATGTGGATTTTCTATACGACGCGATCCTTTGGATCAGCATTTTTTTCTTTGTTCCCATCGTGGCTGCGATGATTTATTTTTCGATTAAGTATCGCGATCGGCCGGGTTACAAGGGTTCCACTGAGGCAATACATAACACTACGATTGAGATCCTATGGTCGGTCATTCCGACCTTTATTGCGGGTTGGATTTTTTGGATGGGCTTGGTGGGTTACCTTGATATGCAGCGTCCGCCGCCCGCTGGAACGGAAGATATCAAAGTCATTGCTAAAAGATGGAATTGGAATTTCAAGTACAAGAATGGTGCTGAGCACCCCGAATTGCATGTCCCAGTTGGCAAGGCTGCTAAAATGATTATGCGGTCCGATGACGTATTGCATAGTTTCTACGTCCCGGCATTCAGGATAAAACGTGACATCGTGCCGGGTCGGTACAACTACACTTGGTTTCAACCGACCATCGAAGGAACCTACGATTTATTTTGTAGCGAGTACTGTGGAGACAACCATAGCACGATGAATGCAAAAGTTTTTGTTGATAGCGAAGAAAAATATGCCAAGTTTTTAGCCGAAGCGATCAAGGAGCCCGAAGACCTAGTGGAACGCGGTAAATGGCTCTACGAACGAAAAGCGTGCAAGGGCTGTCACTATGCTGGTAAAGATGGCGCTCAAGGGCCTGGTCCATCGTACAATGGTTCATGGGGAAAACCGGTACCACTCGCAGTGGGTGGAGAGGTACAATTTGACGAAAACTATGTAAGCGAGTCTATATTAAACCCGATCGCGAAAGCCAGAAAAGGCTATGAAAACGCTTCCGCAATGCCTTCTTACAAGGGGCAACTCAAGGAAGAGCAGATCGAAGCATTGATTGCGTTTATTAAATCGCTTGAGTCGGCAACTCCGCCCACTAAGAAATAGATCGGTTCATTATGCTAGCCAACAAAACAAATCGAATTCAATTTTACGGACAGGATTAGACCCATGAGTGTTGTTACTAAACCAGTGACAATGCCGGCCCCAAACCTAGTGGCGGGCGAAGAAGACAATTACCTGACGCATTCGTCTGGTTTCTTGAGTTGGGCATTGACGCTCGACCATAAGAGAATCGGTTTGATGTACTTAACGTGCGTCATGGCCTCATTTGCTCTCGGCGGCATTTTGGCTTTGCTGGTCCGGATCCATCTTTGGAATCCGAATCTAGACCCAACGCAAGCTTTGTTCTCAAACAAAGTTTACAATCAGATTTTCACGCTGCATGGTGCGGTGATGGTTTTTCTGTTTATCATTCCCAGCATTCCTGCGGCACTTGGGAATTTCTTGCTCCCGATCATGCTTGGGTCAAAGGATGTTGCTTTTCCGCGACTGAACTTAGGAAGTTTTTACCTTTGGGTTGCAGGCGCGTTGTTCTTCCTTTTTTCCATGTTTGCGACAGGTTTGGATACTGGTTGGACGTTTTACACACCCTATAGCATCGAGAGCCAGGGACCTGTGGTGGCCGCAACCATGGGTGTGTTCGTCCTAGGCTTTAGTTCGATTTTCACTGGACTGAATTTCATCGTGACGATCAACACCATGCGTCCGCCTGGAATGACCTGGTTTCGCATGCCGCTTTTTCTTTGGGCTATCTATTCTACCGCGATCATTCAGGTGCTAGCGACTCCAGTCCTAGGAATCACCATGTTGCTTTTGGCAGCGGAGCGCATTTTGGGGATTGGAATTTTCGATGCAAAGATGAACGGAGACCCAGTCGCGTTTCAGCATTTCTTTTGGTTCTATTCACACCCTGCGGTTTACATCATGATTCTGCCGGCGATGGGAATCATTAGTGAATTGATGAGCGTCCATAGCCACAAGGGAATTCTTGGCTATCGAATGATTGCGTACAGCTCCATCGCAATAGCTTTGTTTGGTTTCCTCGTTTGGGGTCACCACATGTTTACAAGTGGAATGGCCGACGTGACCACGATTGTGTTCAGTGCGTTGACCTTTACCGTTTCGATCCCATCTGCCATCAAAGTTTTTAACTGGATCGGAACGATGTACCAGGGGACTGTGTCGCTGAATACACCTATGGTTTACGCCTTGGCGTTTATTTTCCTGTTCACCATCGGCGGATTAACGGGGTTGTTCTTAGGTGCCCTTTCAACCGACATGCATTTGCACGCAACGTACTTTGTAGTTGCCCACTTTCATTACGTGATGATGGGTGGAACTCTGGTTGCTTTCTTGGGTGGCCTTTTTCACTGGTGGCCAAAAATGACGGGAAAGATGTTCAACGATTTTGCAGGCATCGTCTCGGCTGCTATTGTCTTCGTGGGATTCAATTTAACTTTCTTGCCACAATTTGTTTTAGGCACTCGTGGTATGCCACGGCGGTATGCATCCTACGCCTTGGAGTTCCAAGATTTGCATCGCCTTTCGACCATAGGAGCCGTAATGCTTGGCACGGGTCTTTTAGTCGCCGCCTTAACACTTTTGCATTCGCTTTTCTACGGAAGTAAAGCACCCAGGAATCCATGGGGTGGTGCAACTCTTGAATGGGAATGCTCATCACCACCACCACACGATAATTTCAGTTCCGCCCCGACCGTTGGCGATCCCTACGATTTTTCTAATATCGAGTATGATCCAAAAGTAGGCGGTTACTTCAAAAAGAAGTAAATGCGACTGTTTGAAAACCTAACAACTCTGCGACCAAATTATGACTACTGCGGTAGCACCAGCACCAACTGAACATGACCACCACGAGCATCCATCGTGGCTTGCGCACCATTTCGACGACGCTGAGCAGCAATTTGATGCAGGCAAGATGGGGATGTGGCTATTTCTGGTGACAGAAGTGCTCTTCTTCAGCGGAATGTTTTGTGCTTATGCGCTTTATCGAAATCGTAACCCTGAGGTGTTCGAGTTCTGCTCGACTTTTTTGAACGAAAAGCTCGGGGCCATCAATACAGGCGTACTGCTTTTTAGTTCATTGACGATGGCTTGGGCGGTTCGAGCGTCCCAACTGAAAGAAACGAAAACCTTGATAGGGATGCTCGGAGCGACGTTGGGTTGCGCGGCAATATTTTTGGGTGTCAAGGCTGTGGAGTATAGTCACAAGTGGGCTCTAGGCTTATTCCCGGGCAAATTTTATATTTCGCAAGTTGCCGGAGCACCACACTCCGAAGTTCCGTATCTCTGGTATTTATCGATTGCTCCTTTGGTAATGCTAGTCTGTTTCATTCTGTACTACATCTACGGAATCGTTACCGCTAGTAAGTTTCACTTGCGAGTAGCTGGTCCGTTGGTCATTGCCGCCGCTTGCTTCTTTGGCGGAGTCGGTCTTGGTCTGGTTCTCGAAGCCGAAGAGGGGCATGGGGATACACACGCCTCCGCCAGCCATCAAGAACATTCGGCCGATCATGCCCACACGGACGCTGCAATCCCAACCGTAAATTTGCTTTCCACGGATACGGCTCCTTTGAACGACGTCGCAACTACGCCAGCCGAAAGCAATACCCCGGATTCAAGCGTCAATCAAAAAGGCATGGCAGGACTATTCTTTAGCATCTATTACTGCATGACCGGAGTTCATGCGTTCCACATTCTAGGTGGAATGTTGGTGATCACTTGGCTCATCGTCAAGGCGGCGAACTTGGAGTTCCACTCGAAGTACTATGGTCCGGTTGATAATGTCGGTCTCTATTGGCACTTAGTCGATTTTATTTGGATCTTTTTGTTCCCGCTACTTTACCTGATCACCTGAATCGTCTTGAGGCCCGTTGATCCTTTTGTTTGTGAAGACAACGCCTTACCGATTTGACAAACAATTTTCAACACAAATCAAAATCATAAAATGTCAACACCAATAGCAGAACACTCGCACGAAGCACACGGTCATGGACACGATGGTGAGTTCTCACACCCAATGCCGATTTGGATGTTGTTGACCGTGTTCGTGACATTGCTTGCCCTCACAGTTCTGACCGTGTATCAATCGACTTTCAACCTAGGGAACGTCGAAATTTGGTTGTCACTAACCATTGCAACCATCAAGGCAGGTTTGGTAATTGCGTTTTTCATGCACTTGCTTTGGGATAAACCGCTAAACATGATCATTATCCTAAGCAGTCTAATTTTCGTTGCGCTCTTTCTTGGCTTCACGATGATGGACGCTCAAGGGTATCGAGAAAATCTGATTATGACGCCGACACTCGAAGAATCCCAACCAGCAGTAATCGAAGTGGCAACTAGCAAGTAGCGCCCGATGATTACAATCGAGTTCAACGGTGAAAAAAGGCAATTTAAGGAGAAATCCACGATTGCCGATTTAATTCGGTTGGCGAAAGTAGATAGCCGCTTCTGTGCCGTTGAATTGAATCTAGAAATTGTGTCCAAGGATCTATACGAGATATCGTTTTTGGCGATGGACGACAAAATCGAAGTCGTCACTTTGGTTGGTGGTGGCTGATATGCCCTCCGCGACTACCCGCTCGTTATCAGCCGGAGGAAACGATGAGACCCTCAAGATTGGCACCCACGTTCTCAAGAGCCGCTTGATTGTTGGTACAGGCAAGTACGACACATTGCAGCTTATGAAGGATTCGTTGGACGCAAGTGGTTCCGACTGTGTCACCGTGGCGGTGCGTCGCGAAAAACTATATGATCGCGAAGGAAAAAATCTGCTCGACTACATCGACTTGGCACGATTTACCTTGCTACCAAATACGGCTGGCTGTTTTAACGCGACCGATGCGGTGCGGGTCGCGAGACTCGGACGAGAGATTTTGAAGTCGCTGGAAAACCCTGGAGCCGACTGGGTAAAACTAGAGGTGTTAGGTGATTCAAAAACGATGCTGCCTGACCCCATCGCGACCCTCGAAGCATGCAAGAGGCTGGTGGATGAGGGTTTTCAAGTTTTGTGCTATACCAGCGATGATCCCATAATGGCAGTCCGCCTCAAGGCGGCGGGTGCGACAAGCGTCATGCCTGCCGGTTCACCGATTGGAAGTGGCCAAGGAATTCTGAATCCAAACAATCTCCGAATTATTCTTGAGTACCTCAAAAGCGATGACCCAACCTATCCAGTTATTGTCGATGCAGGAGTTGGCACAGCCAGCGACGTATCAATGGCATTTGAGTTGGGGGCTGACGGCGTTTTGCTGAATACCGCAATTGCGCATGCTCGCCTACCCATATCGATGGCGACGGCGATGAAGCACGCCACCATCGCCGGCCGGTTGGCCCACCAGGCTGGACGAATTCCGCGAAGACTGTATGCAACAGCGAGCAGCCCCGAAGAAGGACTGATCACTTCGCGGCCATGGTGAAAGTTAGCCGAACACAGGCCCTGGGGACCTTCAATAGATTCGTTCCTACCGATCAACTTGGAGGCCGAAATGAAAATCTTTGCAGCTTTGCGACAGCGTGATTCCCACCGGAATAGTTCAAGGTGGTATAAATGGGCATCAAAAGCGTATGTTTCATTATGAATTTTTGTGTCTTTTGACGCAAGGATTTTTTGCACGCGATATCAGGTTGCACGCCATGCTCGCTAAGCTCAAAACCTATTCTTTGCTTGGAATTGATGCGCTGCCTGTCGATGTCGAAGTGGATTTGTCACCGTCACCGCTACCAAAGACTGTTTTGGTGGGCCTACCCGAGCAAGCGGTTCGTGAAAGCATTCATCGAGTCGAGCGTGCGCTGGTCAACGGTGGTTTCACGCGTCCTCATGACCGCGTCGTAATCAATCTTGCCCCGGCCGAACTTCCTAAACAGGCGTCTAGTTTCGATCTACCTATCGCGCTCGGCATCCTCGTCGGCTCTGGTCAACTCGATCGCGACGTGTTGGAAGAATATGCTGCGGTCGGTGAACTTTCGCTGGAGGGACAACTACGCGGAGTGAAGGGGGTCCTTTCGATGGCTTTGGC
>CAMDKL010000097.1 GCA_945900945.1 Pirellula staleyi DSM 6068 | reverse complement strand
TGGCTTCTTGCGTCGCTTCGTAATTTCTTTGCTCAAGCAAGACACTTCGAAGGGAAGTTTACGTGGCAAACGCAAGAAAGCAGGCTGGAATACGACATTCCTCGAGCAAATCCTGGAAAACGCTTAGTCCTTCATGCGATGGCCGTGGGGATCAATATAGGACAAAAGAGAACCAAAGTCAATCCAAAACACAGGTCATTAATTCTATTTCTGATCATAACGGCTGTAACCTGGAAAGTAACCGTGCATTGGTGGTTTTTTTGAGTAGGCCATAGCGAAGTTCCGGTTTGGCACGGGGTTTTAAAAACACTGGGATTGCAGCAACGTTGGTTTGTTCCGTCTCGCATGTCGCAATGATGGGCGATCTAGTAATCGCCGGTGTCCTAAGTCCCGATAGGGACGGCGTATTTTAGCCGGTCGTACTAACCGGTGACAACCGCGTTCCGTGAGAGACCCCAGCCTCCACGTGCCGCTTGGTGAACAAGGTTCGTATGCTAGAAGAAGAAACCGACCGATTCGAAAGCCCCCTTGTGACAAGCGCGTCAAGGGTGAATCAGGTTCATGAGCTAACGAACCTTGCGTTCCAGCCCGTCTGGCGAATAACCAGACCCAATGAATTTGTTGGGCGAATACTTCGCCAAATGCCTCGCTGCATGCAAACAAGGGCTTTACAATACGGCTTTGGGAACTGAGCATTACACGACCGATACTTCAACCGATGCATTAGATGTGCAACTGGGGTGCTTGCGAAGAATGAGTCCGCAGCAACGGATTCGTCAGACTTGTGCGCTGTCACGGAGCGTTAAAAAGATGGCATTCGACGCAATTGCCCGAAGATATCCAGATCTCAGTGACGAATTGGTCCAACTCAAGTTCATCGAACTAACGTATGGAGAAGCCCTGGCAGCCGAAGTATGCACCTGGATGAGGGAGCATAGAGTTGATGGAAACGGATGACTTAGTTGACGCTCTTGCACCCGTCTTGGCTGCGTTCAACGATCTTAAAATCCCGCACTACGTAACTTGCAAGGTTACGTTTGGGCAAGAGTCTCTATGCGTGAGATGGTCTCGCTGGCGGAGTAGGCAAAGTAAGGTGCAAGCCCTTAGCAAACGAGGCTTAGCCTGGGCTGTTAAAAATTCGGGGTTGACATATGGATTTGAAAAGACATTTTTGTTCCGTAGGATTGGCCTTAACATGGCAACGCGGTGAGTTAGATCACCGCGATCCTTTTTCTCCCCTTCTCCTCCTTGGGAGGAGAAGGGGTCGGGGGATGAGGAGGCTGGAGCATTGTTATGAGATGGCAAACCCCAGATGATTTCTCTAAACACCTTCGCCGCGCTTCTACGCCCGCAGAATGCTTGTTGTGGCAACTCGTTCGTAACCGACAACGTTGCCACGCCAAGTTTCGTCGCCAACACAAACTCGGGTATTACGTCTTGGATTTTTATTGCCCGGAAGCAAAACTTGCTGTGGAATGCGATGGGTTGCCACACTTTACTCCCGAAGGGTTCGAGAAAGATCGAGTTCGAACACAATGGCTCAATGGACAAGGTGTCGAAGTGATGCGTTTCACCAGTAACGAAATCGAGAACGATACGCAGCGGGTCCTGTTTGAAATCGATGTGGTCCTAAAAAGACTGCTCAAACAAGACACACCTCCTCATCCCCCAACCCCTTCTCCTCCCGAGGAGGAGAAGGGGAGATAGATCGTTAGCCGCTCCGCGTTTTGGTATTGCGATTGCATAGAATCGGAGTTTGGAACAAAAAATGCGCAAACAAAAATTGCTGCAATACCGAATTTTTAACAGCCCAGGCGTAGCCCCAAACCTGTTGCGTTCCTTGGGCACAAAGGCCTAACGAACGCTTCTGCGGAGAGCATCTGGCCAAGCATCCTTACGGCAGATTCCATTTTTTTCGAAGCGTCCATTGGCAAATCATGACCATCGTCAATAAGGCAAATGCTGTCCACGTGTCTAGAACTCCATCGCCAAGTTTTCGATTCTCAATAGCCGTTTGTGTTGATTGTTTTCTTCGGTCCAAAATCTGGCGAACAATTTCATCGGACTGTTCCGGTGCGACTAGCGTTCCACCCGCCGATGCATTCAGCTTGGCCATTTGACCCAGCAATTGCCAGTCCGGCATCGGCTGCATCGACTCCGCCGATCGGTCGATGACGACAAAGGGCAGTTTCGCTTCAAGTCGCTGCCCCTTGGAACCATTTACGCTGGCCCTCCATTCGTAGCGGCCGCCCTCCTTCGAGCCTCCAAACTGCGCTCGCATGGATTGGCCATCTCGTCGTTGCATCTGCACCTCCCCCATGTCCTTGTCGACTTCGCCTGCAGCACTGTTGCGGTCAGCCAACTTCCATAGGTGCAGCAGAATATTTTTGGGCATCTCCAGCGATTCGGAACCACTATTCCATTGCAAAATCATCTCACTTGACTGCTGGAGCAGCATTCTGCGTTGGGGCATGCTCATTTGCATCCCCTCCTCGACTTTTTCACGACGCATACACCAGTAGATGATATTGCGCCAAAACGCTTTGTGTTCGTTCGACTTGCCTTGCCGTGTCCACAAATACGTTGAATCAAATGCAATCGAAACCACTCTGCCTTGGTCGGCCAGTCCACTGACGATGAGCGGTTCCTTTCGCTGGCTTTCAGCCAATAGGATGGTGCCCGGTGATTTCTTGATTCCAGCCCAGCGATTTGCGGCAGGCAATGGTTTGAGCTGCCTCCAGGTCGCTTCATTGTTTTCCGGAGTATCAATCCTGAGGATCTCGTTGACTCCTATCGGGACTACTTGGATCGGACCGGGGAGATGATTTTGCAATTCGATCGGGCTGTCGATTGCGACACTTTGTCTGCGTTGTCCTGACATGTCGACCGGTAGAATGTCTCGCAGTGGCGATCCCTCCCAACCCCCTGCTCCGTACGCGGAAAAACCACCCAACGTAACCAAACCGGCCCCTTTCTTTACTTGATCGGAGATCGCTTTTGCACCTGCGACGTCAATGGCTTTGAAGTCGAGATCGCCCAGCACAAAGCAATCGTAAATTCCGTTGGACAATCGTTGCGACAAGTCAACGGGCCATTTTTGAAGTGGCGGTTTGGAAATCAACTGAAAATTCATCTGCATGTCTTTGCTCTCCGACATCGCACGCTTGATGAAATTCTGTTCAGGCCTCGGTTCTCCCTCGATGTAGAGGATCCTAGCCCCGCCCCCTCGCACATTCAAAAAAACGGTCGCTTCGTTATTTTCCTGGATCGCTTCTCCTGGAACGGGTTCGGCACGCACTGCTAACTCATACGCGCCCGGCTCTAGCTCTACTACGAGCGGCAACATAAACGGTAACGCTTGATCGGCTTTGTTGGGCCGCACTCGATCAACCGATAACTCTCGAGGTGCTTTGCCAGATTGGATCAACAGCAACTTGACTAACAGTTCTTTGTTCGCAACGCCTCGGCATCGCAGCAAGCCACGGATGTTGAGTTGATTTTTGGTGAATTCATCAAGTTGCTCTGGAACTCCCTCGACCGAAAGGTCTTGCGAGTTTTTGCTGTCGCTCCGAGGGCCAATGCCAACGACGAACAATGGGACATCTATTTGAGCAAGACGCCTTGCCATCTGCTGCGGGTCGCCACCGGAAGGCAAAAGAGTCTGCGCCCCATCTCCCATCCAAATCACAGCCGACAATGGTGACTCGAGCGGCGCGGACATCAACTGATTCAACGGGCCACCAATATCGGTCGTGAATCCCTCAGGCCGATCAGGTAACTTGACCGCCACAGCATCCGAACTTCCGGCTTTGCCGTCGCCGAGCGGTTTTAACGTCGAGTCGTAAAGAAATGGAACCAAGCTTGTATCCTTGCCCAACGATGCGCGGGCATTCCAAAGCGATTCCCAGATTTGCTGCTCCGCTTCCCAACGCGTTGTTTTGCCGTCCCCCGACGGTAGTTGCATGCTGGCCGAAGCGTCCATCATTACCGCCACGGTTCCTCGCGGCGTGCTTTGCCTGGTGAAGGTGATACCTGGCCTAAGCAAAATCAGCAGGACAATGAGGCACATCAGTAACCGCAGCAGCCATAAAACCATCGACTGCCAACGAGAAACGCGTCCTGTTTCTCGCACAAAAGACAATACGAAAATCAACCCCATCGCAGCAATAATGACGATGAAGTAGCTTCCAAAGATAGGGTCGAGCGACCAGTCCATTACGCCCCCTTCCTTTTGGACGGAGCGTAAAAGCGACTCGACATAGTCTGTTCCGCCATGATCATCATCACGAAAACCATGAGCAAAAACGGCGACAAATCACGACCATAGCGGCCTTCGCCAAGCGACGATTGCACTTCTTCGCGATCCTTTGCAATTCGATATAGATCTTTCCCAATGGCCTTGTCGAGCACTGTTGGCAAGATCCTTTCCAGCGAAACGTCCTTGCGATCGATATTCACGCTGAAGCCACGGATCACGGGCCCTTGAGGACGTATCCCCTTGAGTCGGTATTGGCCAGGATGCCTTGTAAACGTGTAGACCAATGAATCCTCCGAGGACTCGACCCGGGTTTCTTCGCTTTGCGGACTGAACATTTTGTATTGCTGAGGAAACTGACTGATGTTGTTCTCAAGGACTGCGGGCTCGTCCACGTTATAATTAAGTTGCTGATTGTTCCAGGCGGCGAGATACCGAACTGAACTTTGAAACAATGCCCATCCTTGCCACTCGTCTTTTACATAGAGCTCACTCCAAATCTGCTCACGCGTATGTTTGTCCGGTTCCGGGTAGGGGAGCGTGAAAGTCAGGATGCGCCCTTGCTTGCGAACTTGCTCGATAACAGCCGGCAATTCGCTTCCCGTAAATCGCATGAGCACGACCGAGGAATCGTCGAGGTCCTCAATGTCCCAGTGACGAAACACAGCGTAATTCTGCCAAGGGATATCCTCCATGGGCCGCCCAAAGGGGAGCCATATCGGATGATTGCTTATGGAGGTTGCTATGCTAACGGATCGATCCTTGATCGGGCGACTAGAAAGACTCTTCACTTTGCCTGGCAACAACTTGGCGATCGGGCTAGCCATCAAATTCTCAGAGGAATCAAAGCTAGATGCGAGGACGATCATCAGCCCCCCTCCTTGATTAACCCATGCGTCCAACCGATCAATCGCATCGGCGGAAATGAATCCTGGATTGAAAAGTACGATGCTCGAAAATCGGCTCAAGTCCGTCCCGTCCAGATCGGTCGTAGAACCCAGCCTGTACATGGCCGCTCGAGGCGTCGACTCTTGGTCCTGCTTTTTGTCCTCTTGAATCCTTGGGGATTCCATTTGCGGCGGATCGATGGCAAAACCAACTCGCTGGCCATCGATCTTGTCATCGCAGATTACCAGTGTTTGTCCCTGAGTGCGAGCATCGATCGAAAGATAGACAACATTGTCGCACTCGAGAGGATCGGGTCGAGAGAGCCGCAATTCGGCATGGTTCGTTCCCTCGACCAGATCCTTTATCGTCATACGGATCGGCAGCGATCCGCCATCGGCCACTTCCACCAATTGCCGATCGACCACACGTGACGTGGGGACAACCACTTTTCCATCCCGATCTTGCAGCGACCGATCGACTGTTTCCACAACCAGTTCCACGGTCATTTGCTCATTGCCGCTACCCTTAGCAGCTTGCACGTCGGCGCTAATCGTGACCTGAGCACCCGGTGTGGTCGATTGTTGACTGAGTTTGAAATTGCTCAAGGACCAATTGCGAATTTCCGCAACAGGAACGCTCACGTCGATAATTTGCAGAAGGATATTTTCCCCTTCTATGCCTTTGCCCTCTTCGTTGCGTGCTAGTTTGGCCGGAAGATCGGACGAATCTGCATCGCGCCAGGCTGGCGCAGACAAATCGGTTAGAACGTAAATCTCGCGGCGCTCCAGCTCGCTCTTTCTCAGGACATCGATCGAGGCGCTGATGCGCTGAATCAGGTTAGTCGCTTTGCCCTCGACAATCGTTCGATCCAACTGCCTGTTCGCGGAGACCCGATCTTGATTCAGTCGAACTCCGATATCATTGTTGACGATGGCTATTTGGCTACCTACAGGCAACCGATCCATAAGCCATAGCGTCATTTCCCTAGCAGCCTCTAATCGCGTGACGTTATGGTATCGATAACCCATGGTCGGGGAAGTATCGATGACGACTGCGACAGCAATCGGTCCGGATGCGCTCGGGATGGCAACACTCGGACCTCCCGACACGGCTAGCCCCAACCAAGTACCGCTAATGGCCCACAAGACCAAAGCGATGCCAGCCGATATGGCAATCGTCTGCCAGCCTCGCCGCGACCCGTACGCGGTCAGCGCGACCGCGGTTGCCAAAAGCGCGAGGATGCCCAATAGTCCTACCAAGACATAGGTGGCGAACATGTTGCTGTGCACTCGCGGCGACGAAAGTGAGATCGCAAGTAAGACCACCATCAAGACTCGCAATGCCAACAGCAACCATCGTTTGATCGACCAACCACGTTGAGCCGTGATGGCCGTTTGACGCACAAATCGAATTGCTGGGAAGATGATGGGCTTGGGCTGCCGTCGTCCCAACATATGTAGCAAGACGGGTGCAATCGCAGCCAAGCCGCCAATCAATAGCGTTGCATGCAGGAACGTCATTTCTTGCGGGCGCTCCGAATTTAAAAACGATTGCGGCGGCTGAGTAGGTATTCCGTGATCGCTTTGTCGTACGGCATGCTCGTATCGAGCGGTACGTAGTCGATACGGCTTTCGTTGAATCCACGTTTGAGCTCTTCTCGAAACTTGCGAATGTTCTCGCGATACTCTTGGCCAATGTCGTCGGCATTCACACTCAACGACTGACCTGATTCTGGGTCGGTCAACTGCACAAGGCCATCGAATGGAAAAGTCACTTCGGCTTCGTCGAGGACATGAAAGACGATCACATCATGGCCCGCGTGTCGCAGCATCCGAACGGAATCGAGCGTCGATTGGACATCCGCCAGCAAATCGCTCATTAGCATTACCAGCGAGCGGTGGCGAAGCATGGCTGCCAATTGCATAATCGGCGCTCGCAGTTCCGTTTCACCAGCGGTCTTGAGCTTGGTGAGCTGGCTCAAGATAGCTGAGAATTGCCCGCGCCGCGATCGTGGCGGAATGCTAGCTCTTATTTTTTTATCGAAGGTAACCAGTCCGATCGGATCTTGCTGCATCAACATGAGGTAGGAGAGCGCGGCAGCCAAACAAATGCAGTAGTCAAATTTGGTCAACTGCTGCCGGTAGGTGTAGCCCATCGACTGGCTCAAGTCCATGACCATGTAGCCGGTAACGTTGGTTTCGGATTCGAATTTCTTGATGTAATATTTATCTGTTTTGGCATACGCCAGCCAATCGATATCCTTAGGGTCGTCGCCATGTGCGTAACGACGATGTTCGCTGAATTCGACGGAAAACCCATGGTAGGGACTTGCATGCATACCTTGTAGGAAACCGCGAACGATCATTTGGGCTCGCAAATCGAGCCTCTTGATTTGCGAAGCGAGTTCGGGTTTGAGATATTGTTCGACAGCAACCATGCAGCTTTTCGATTCGTAGGCATTGGGAATGAGTCGCCCAACTACCATTATATCGGACAGCGCTGGTTCTGTCTTTGCACATTCCTTTCGCTTGAGGGCCGAGTTTCTCCCCCGCGTGTATCATGATCCAAAACGCGCACCGGAGATGCGAATAGGACGAAAGGATGGAAATTTGAATTAGATATGTGTCCCGATGAATGCCGTAGTACAGATTCGGCTCAGTCGTTATACTTACCCTCAATGGGCGGATTTTTAAAATGGGCCGGTTTTTAACTGTTATTTCAGGGAGGAAACCAAAGTGCGTTATTCTTTGACTAATTCTAAATCGGGTCCGTTTATCGTTGTCTTTTTGACTCTTTTGATTTTGATCTCGATCACACTCGGGCTGGGTCTAACCATCGGATTCATATTGACCAGTATTTTCCCGTCGTTCGACTTTGGAACTGCAACGATTTGCGGCCTTCTGGCGATTGGAATCACCCTATGGGCTGTTTTTCAGGCAATGGCGGCATTGAACAAAGCGAAGGAAGTCGCTGCTGATGAGGAAGCAAATGAGGATGAGGATGATGGATCAGCGGTGTTATCGGAGGAACAGGTTGAGACGGTTTCACAGCAATTGATTGAAGCGATTATGATGCGAGTCAATTTTCCGGAACATCGATCTAGAAGGAGTCCCGGTCGCAGTCGCTAAGGGGATCATTTCTAAGTGGAAGGGCATTGGGCGAGCGTCTGCGGTTCAACCCACGTCTTGCTGGGCACTGGCGGCGGAATTGGAGTAGAATGCTGGCATGACCCCTGAGCAATTGAATGAGCTTGTTCGTGAGCAAGGACCATTTGTCTTTGATAGGATGTTTGGAGCCGTGGAAAAAGTACGCGAAAGGTTGGAGCGTGCCTGCCGAGCGCTAGAAGAGTCGCAAGTACCTTATGCTGTGATCGGAGGGCTCGCGGTAGCGGCTTGGGTGGCCACCATCGATGATGGCGCGGTGCGAAATACGAGAGACGTCGATCTTTTACTGCGTGAAGAGGATTTGTCGCGTGCCGCAGACGCTCTGCTGCGAGTCGGATTTCATCGGGATGCCGTTATGGGGATCACGGTTTTTCTAGACGGCCCTGACGGAAAACCGAGCCAAGGAATCCATGTGCTGCTTGCTGGTCGCAAAGTCCGTGAGAGCTACGCCACCCCCGCCCCCGACACAAACGATATCATGCTCATCAATGGCAAACGCATCGTTGACCTTTCGGAACTGGTCGGCATGAAACTGAACAGCTATCGTAGAAAAGACCAAACTCACCTTTTGGATCTGATTGGCGTGGGCCTCATCAGCAAAAGCTGGCCAGCGAGATTTCCGCCACTGCTCGCTGAACGACTCCAAGCCCTATTGGACGATCCGGAAGGTTAGTACTTTTGATCGCATCAAAGCTTCTTCTTGCAAAAGAACAACTTACTAATTGTCAGTTGTGTGAACACCGTTGTGGTGTCGATCGAACGCACGGCGTCCAAGGCCGCTGCCATGCCCTAAACGAAGTCCGCGTGTTTCGGCATCGCGTTGAGCATGGCGAGGAACCGGAACTGGTTCCTTCGCACCTGTTCTATACATCGGGTTGCGACTTGAGATGCAAATTTTGCATCGCGGAGGAGAATGCCTTTAACCCGCGGCTTGGTACGTTGTTGACGCCGGAATTTTTGACCAACGCGATTGCTTGGGGACGGTCCAGAGGAAGTCGCAATTTGCAATGGGTGGGCGGTGAACCAACGATTCATATTCCAGGAATCCTCGAGGCCATGTCGTGTGTACCGGATCTTCCAGACATTGTTTGGAAGTCTGACTTTTATGGTACGACGAGCGCGTTTGAATTGTTGGATGGAGTCGTAAAGACGTTTGTTGCCGATCTCAAGTTCGGAAACGACGACTGCGCCAAGAAGATCGCCAGCGTCTCCAATTACATGAGCGTAGTGACACGGAATCTATTGTTTGCCGAGGGAATTGGGCAATTGATTGTGCGACACCTGCTCTTGCCGGGTCATTTTGACTGCTGCTACCGTCCGATTGTCGCTTGGATCGCGGACCATATGCCAAGAGTAAAATTTAGCTTGCGAGATGGATACACGCCCCGTTGGCAAGCGTCCAAGGATCCGCAATTAAATGCAATTATTTCTTTAAAAGTGGCGAATGAGGCCAGGAAGCTTGCAATAGATCATAGACTCAATCTTATATAGCATTAGATAGCAGGAAAGTCCCATTGATAATATGAGTTACTATGGATGCAGACGATGAAACCAATATTACCGATCTGGAATTATTGCCAGATGGCCGAATATTCATCTTCGGCGCGTCGCTCGAGGTCCTGCAAATCCTTGACGGTATTCAATGCTCCTCGGACGGCGTCCTTTCTTCGCGACTCAAAAACGCACTTGATTCAGGTTCGCAAGTTCCAATCAACGATGGCTCCCAACAAGAACAATCAAAGTGAATAACCCTCCACCAAAAAAAGTGCCACCCGTGGATGCGGAGAATAGGAATGCGTCATTGGTTAAGTCCGATTCGACGGGGCCATCTCCGAATCGAAGTCGAACGTCACAAGCGAAGCAGGAACTGGATATTCTCATCCGAGCTCGCTATCCGATCATTTATGTGTCGACTTGGGAAGAAGAGCGTGTCGAACAATGTTTGCGACAGATTGCAACGGCGAGGAAAAAGCACCTGTTCGTATGGACTGTGACGCAAGGATTGATCCAGTCGGGAAGCGAATCACGGCAAGGAAAGTCCGGTTCCGGTAGCACAACCGATCCGCTGTGCGCATTGGACGCGGTCATACAGCATGTGGAGCCCGCCATCTATCTATTCAAGGATTTTCACCGGTTCACGTGCGATGAGCGTTGCAATTTGACGGTGATTCGGAAGCTGCGCGACGTCGCGTTCCAATTGCGAGACACCTACAAGACAATCGTTATTACCTCCTCCACAATCAAGATTGCGCCGGAACTCACCAAGGACATCACGTTGATGGAGTTTGGATTGCCGGAAACCAGGGACTTCGACAAGCTGCTTGAACGAATTATCGAAGAAGTCAAAGACAATCCAAAGGTTACTATCGATCTGGATAAGGAATCGCGTGAACGGCTGTTGAATGCTGCTCGGGGCTTAACGCTCAAGGAAGCAGAAAATGTGTTCGCGAAAACGCTTGTGACCGACAATCGCTTGACCGCGGAAGACATCAATATTGTCTTCAGTGAAAAGCGGCAGATCATTCGCAAAGATGGGCTGCTCGAATACTACGAAGCCGAAGAAAAAATTACGGACGTTGCAGGCCTCGATAACTTGAAAAGCTGGATGATCAAGCGATCTGTTGCGTTTACCGACAAAGCCAAGCAATTCGGACTACCACCTCCACGCGGAGTTCTGTTGCTCGGAGTTCAGGGTTGCGGAAAGAGCCTATGCGCCAAAGCGGCAGCAAGCTTGTGGCATTTGCCACTGCTACGGTTCGATCTCGGCCGGATGTTCAGCAGCCTGGTTGGTTCAAGCGAAGAAAATATACGTCGCGCAATCCAAGTTGCCGAAAGCGTTGCTCCGGCCGTATTGTGGATCGATGAAATTGACAAGGCATTAGCGGGAGCAACGACTTCTGGAGGTAGTGATGGCGGCACTTCCTCACGGGTGTTTGGAACTTTATTGACATGGCTGTCAGAAAAAAAGTCACCCGTCTTTGTGATTGCGACCGCGAACGATATCAGCAAGTTGCCTCCAGAATTACTTCGAAAAGGTAGGCTGGATGAGATTTTCTTTGTGGATCTACCGAACCTGGATGAGCGTCGAGAAATTTTTCGTATTCACATAGCAAAACGCGAGCGGAATCCGACGCTGTTTGACCTCGAGCGACTGGCCTTGCTCTCGGAGGGATTCAATGGCGCGGAAATTGAGGAAGCTGTGATCGCCTCGTTGTTCGACGCATTTAGCAGCGAGCTAGAGCTCAATACCGATATCATTGTCAATTCGTTAGGCGAGACCATTCCACTTTCAAAAACAATGAGTGAAGAGCTGACGCGGCTTCGTGGGTGGGCGACTGGCCGCGCCCGTCCAGCAACCAAGCCTATCGAATCGGTTGAAAATAAGCATTCGAGGCGAAAGATTGAGTTGTAGTTTCCCCGCTGTGCAAACAATTCCAAAATAGAACGGAGCGTTTCAAATGAGTACCATCCTAGTTGTAACCCCCATCATCATCGCCAACTGGCCAGCCATCACCGCTGCAGTATCAGCCGCAATTAGCGTTGCAGGTTTCACGGTCGTGCAACAAGCCGCATCTCTCACCGCAAATCAATCATCGCGAACGAGGGAAATCATTGATATCGATGAGAGCGAAATCCTCGACGCATCGGTTGGCACGGACGAAGTCCTCGTTGTCGAAAAAGATGGCGTGCGCGCTACCTTTCGACGCGACGCTCGAGGTGGATTGCAAATCTGCATGGAAGGAGACCATGTTTCAAAAGCCAAGCTTCGTTCGATGGGTGAGCAGTTGCTTGGGAAAGTCACGCAACAGTATGCATACCACCGAATCGTTTCCGAACTGAAAAACCGAAACATGACCATAGTCGATGAGCATATGACGGAAACCGAGTCCGTGAAAATTCGTATCCGAAATTGGTAGCCGCATTGGTAGATTCATAAAATTGCGTACAAAGGAGATAGGTAATGGCACGCGAGGAAATTGAAATTGAAGTGGATCGGTTTGGCAAAGTGACCATACGAACTATTGGAATCAAAGGGACACGTTGCATCGACGCAGCAGAAGCACTAGTCAAGTTGATAGGAAAAGAAGAGACCCGTAAACTAACACAAGAGTACTACGAAACCGATGAACATAACCAAAGCCAAATTGATGTGCGACAGCGCCACTAAGTGAGCTTTTGAATGGAATGTCCAAGTTGCCATTTCCAGAATATGCCCGGTAGCAAAAATTGCGCTCGATGCCGAGCATTTTTGACCCTTGTGGACATTGACGTAAATCCGCCGCGAGCAACAATCGGGCAGCGAGCGATCCCTAGATTTCTGCCCCGCTCGTGGAATCGGATTCGCTTTCGGATGCTCGATTCGGTTCACGCAGCATTTCTTATTCGACAAACCGGAGTCCATTTTGATGGCAAACTTGTCGACTGGCTATCGCTGCTTGTTGGAGGGCTTAACCAATGGCGTCGAGGTGAGCCACGCGGATGGTTGTGGTTCTATTCTTGGCTTCTTTTACTGTTCCTCTCCCTGCTTTGGGCGGGTACGCCGACAGGATCCTTTATGCTAGGATTGCTGTTTGGGTTGCATGTGGCCTCCATTATTGGACTATTCTTTCGGCAGTTCGAAGAGTTTTCGGTTCGAATACGAGCTACCGTGGTCGTACTGCTCTTTACCGGACTACTTTACTATTCTCTGCTTTCCTTGATTGTCAGTTTTGTGGTGCCGATCCGTTTTGGCATGAATACAGAGGAACTACGCTCAGGTGATGTTCTCTGGTATCGACCTGGTTACCAAACTCGCCCAGGGGATGTCGTTGTGTACGAACTTCCAGCAGTGCAAATCGCTGGCCGAAGAGGAAATATGGCAATCCAGGTCGCACTGCGTGGAATGCGAGTCAATCGGCTGGTGGCCACGGCTGGCCAACGCGTTCAGTGGAAACAAAAACAGTTGTTTATCGATGACAGAGTCTGCGTTTGGCAACCGGGAACTACAATGAATTTATTCGATAGTTTTGATTTTTTGGTTCCAGCGAATAGCGTATTCATTTTGCCAGAGGATTTGGTCGGGGATGCTAATTTGCAAAATTTGTCAAAACTGGGGCCAACGACCGGAACGGTGTCCACTACTATGGTTCGCGGACCGGTTTGGTTCCGGTCTTACCCGTTGTTTCGAATGAAGTTTTATTAAAATTGAACTGTCTCGGTGCGCTGGATCGCCGTTTAAACGAATTGCTAAGGAAGTGGATGTGGCAAGATTTGACAAGCTTGAGTTTGATGACGCGGAAGAGACTGCGACGGGACACTCCACGTCTGAACAGGCGAATGTCGAGAAGGACGAGCGATACTGGTTGGAGATGGCCGAAACCCAGCGACGAAATGGCAATCATGAAAATGCACTTCGTTTTTATTCACGGTCGTTGGAATTTGACAAGTCATTGATGATTGCTTGGGTCGGGCAAGTCCAGATGTTGATCTTGTTGGGCGAATATCCGCAAGCCTGTACATGGAGCAAGAAGGCGATTGAGTTGTTCCCGAACAACCCTGATCTACTTGCTGCCCAATCTCAAGCTGAGTGCCGTATTGGCGACTTTAAAAAGAGCAATGCGCTCATCGATGGCGCGTTGCAACAGCGTGGCGAGTCGGCGTACCAGTGGCAAGTGCGAGCCGAACTCATGGTGGCACAAAGGCAAAAGACGGACCGATATTGTTTTGACAAAGCTCAAATCGCTTCCACGGATAGCCTGGTACCATTAGAAACAGCGTTGATTTATCTACACTATCAGGAGTTTGCAAAGGCACAGCAGCGAATTGGACTCGTGTTGGAAAAGCAAGCTGACTCCTATTATGCATGGTACTTATTAGGCTGGTGTCAAGAAAAGCTAGGGCTTACTCAGGCGGCCATTCGTAGCTACCGTCAATGCGCAGAACTATGCCCCAATCATCATGAAGCACTTATGCGTTTAGCCCAACTTCGGTCTGGTGGCTGGAACATCGCAAATCTCTTCCGACGCATCTTTCGACGAAGCTAAAGCATGGCGATCACACTAGAAAAAATTCTCAATTCCGCTCGCAAGCTAGGTGCCAGCGACGTTCACCTTGTTTGCGGTATAGCGCCAGCGTTGCGGATTCATGGAGAAATCCGAGTCGTCGAGGGAGCGCCTCTAACCCAAGAGGATCTTCGACGGGTCTACGACGCACATCTAAATGACGTTCAAAAACGCACTTTCGAAGAGGATTGGCAGGTATGCTTTTCGAAACGACTTGAGGGAATTGGACGATTTCGAATCAGTGTCTATTTGCATGCGGGCGCACCAGAATTTTCCGTTCGGCTTAGCGAATCCCATGTCCGCTCTTCAAAAGAACTGGGATTACCCGAAGCACTGGAAGACCTCTGCCGTCTGACCGATGGCTTGGTTTTAATTACCGGTCCAACCGGAATGGGAAAAACAACGACGCTCAATTTTATTGTCAACACCATCAATGAAACTCGACGGGCAAAGATCATTACCATTGAGGATCCTGTCGAATTTGAACATCAGAACAATCGCAGCATCATCATTCAACAGGAGCTGTTAGGGGATGTAAAGTCCTACAAGAGTGCGCTGCGGCATGTCTTGCGACAAGATCCAGATGTCATCGTCGTTGGCGAAATGCGGGACTTAGAGACCATGGAAACAGCTTTGATTGCAGCCGAGACGGGTCACCTTGTCATCGCGACCCTTCACACGCCGGACTGCGTTCAAACCCTTCAACGCATCTATAGCGTTTTCCCAGCGGAACAACAAAACAGTATCGTTGTACAACTGGCAAACAGCATCCAGGCCATAGTCGCTCAAAAACTGCTACCGAGGGCCACAGGCAAAGGCCTAGTTTTGGCCACGGAGATTTGCATTTCTACACCTGCTGTTCAAAATCATATTCGGGAAAAGCAGGTGCATTTGATTTACAACGAGATGCAGACCGGTCGCAAAAATAAAATGCAAACCATGGACCAAGTGCTATTAGATTTATACCAACGCGGAGATATTACTTACGACGTCGCTCTTTCGCATGCTCGTGACTCCAATTTCATTCGTCATCGTGTAGAACAAAAATCCGACGACAGTCAGGGAAACACAAGCATGAGCGGTCCTTTTCGTCGCTCCTGAATGGCGAGGCAAATTTCGGTTTGACCAAAATGAAGCGCACTTGACGCAGTTGCCTCATCTTTGCTAAAGAACCGTGTCTGTGTAGCTTTCGCCATAGTCAATGGTCGCATGGATGTCTTTCGCTGTCCCCGAAATCTTCATTGGAGTTTTGAGATGTTTGATAGCAATTGCCGTATTGCAATAGTTTGCGCAATGCTTGTTCTAAGCCCTGGATTTGCCGCTGCTCAATCGACAACTCCGGCAAAAAAACCCGAAACGACGCCAGCCGTAGCGGCCCAAATCAAAGCGGAAAATCAAGGAAAAAAGTCATTGGTTTCGCCTGTCGGGTCCGGGGCAATAGCAACCTCGCAATCGACAGTACAAGCCCAACCGGTTGCGCCGCCACTGCGGAAAGTGGAACGCAAGGAATTGACCGAAACACCCTCAACTCTCGGCGGAGAAGAGTTCTCTTTTCGATATAAATTGCAGCCGGGAATGGTCATTTCCAGCGAAGTCACTCACCTAGCAAAGACCGATACCAAGATCGATTCGGCGGAACAAAATTCGCACTCTCGAACGGTATCGCAAAAGACATGGGAGGTCACTCGTGTCGACAAGGGCGAGATGACTTTTGAATACAAGATTGTCGAAATTGACATGTCACAACGCATTGGGACTGAAACGGAAATTCGCTTTAGTTCGAAAAGCGGAGACGAGCCAGCTCGTCAATTCAAGGCTGCCGCCGATTCGGTTGGCAAGATAATATCAACAGTCACGATCGACGATCAAGGCATGATTATCGCTCGCAGCGATGATACAAATCCGCCAAACCTAGGGATGGGTGACATTACATTGCCAGTCCCGAAAATGCCGATCGCGGTCGGAGCAACGTGGGAAGTTCCTCGCGAGCTTCGAATTCGTCGCGACGATGGTTCGGTCAAGACGGTGAGATTTCGCGAGCTGTTCCGATTTGATAAAGTCAGTGCTGGCGTGGCAACCATTGCCGTGCGAAGCGAAATGTTGACCGCTATTTCCGAACCAAAAGAGGAGGCTCAAGTGCTTCAGCAGTTGAGTAATGGGACCATCCAATTCGACATTGATGCTGGCCGAATGATCTCCAAGGAACTCGCATGGGACAAAGTAGTCGTCGGATTCTCAGGTGCCGGAAGTGTGATGGACTACTCGGCCAGACTTGAAGAGCAGGTTACTAAGGCAGCCGTAAAATCGACGCCTGGCCAATCGTCAGCAAAAGCAAAATCGGCCATCAATCGATAGGTAGATGCAACGGAGTCGACATGAGCCGAAGGCTATGCTAGCCCGAATTATTAATTCGCCTAAGGGAACGAACACACGGTTAATCAGTATATGCCCTGCAGGTCGAAAAGTTTAGCCACCGAGGTGATTGAGCACTTGAAGCACGCCGTTCAAATGGGCCATTCTCGGACCGTAACGATCCAAGAACTCGGAAAAAACGTAATCGCTGTCCGTCAATGCCTCTTTTGAATCGGCCACTTCATCAGCGAGGTTCTGCAGGAATTCTGTCTGAACGTTGGACAACGTTTCTAATGCCTGCTTGCAAGATCGAACCAATTTGGGATGTGCGTTCCGCCACTGAGTCAGTTCATTTTGCCTCTGTGAGTTAGCTTGATTGCTAGCTTGCAAAACCTGCTTGTTCACTTGCAGGATTTGATCGAGCAGCTGATTTTGTCTTTGTTGGGATTCGATCAGTTGCCGAGTCAACGCAACCAACGCCGCTCCCACTTCCGACGGTCGAGGCGACATATTACCAGAGGAAGTGTCGGCGGAAACGTCGATGCTGAAGACTGGGGAGTATTGAGCTGGATCGTGGGACATAGTGATTGTGCAATCTGTTCAACGAGACTGTGAAGAAACCGGCGGAATCATTTCAAATTTTCTCAAGAATCATGAATAACTAGTATAGTCGCGATGTTGCACAAAAGTCGAGTATCCAAGACAGGCTTTTGTAAACTTTGCGGATTGAAGCGGTTGTGCGCAATACTTTGAATGGTAGGCGAAGTCTGGTCGCACTGAACCAATCGTTAGGGGAACGTCGAAGCTATCCTGCCGCTCGAGTTTCTCGAATGGCACATCCTGATCGGATCTCGGATGAAAGCTGGCATGGAAGCAAATATACACAACAAGACGACCTCGATAGGTTTTGTAACGGTTCGTCACCATCCTGCCCACGGGTATTTTGGCGGCTACTTAATAGTTAACAACCTCGCACGACCGTTAGAATTTCACTGTACGCTCCCGGTTCAACCGACGCGAGCACAGCAAATCCTCTATGGCAGCACGCTCGGCGAGTTTGTTTGCGGAGAGCAGATTGCACGTGCGTTGGTCGCTAAGGCCAAAGGCACGCCTCAAGTTCTACTTTCAGATACCCTCGCTGTGCTCACTTTACGACACATGCAGTCAATTCCGATCGCGACAATCGACTTCCCATTGGAAATCAATGGATTCCTTTCCCGTCCTGAATGCCAGCGAGAAAACTACCATCGGTTTGAAGCATTTGGAAAACACTTTGCTATCCTGCCAGAGTTTGCCGACGACTCAGAGGTGATTCAAGGTCTCTTCGATTCGGACATACCCCCGCTCGATTTGATCGAACCGTTCGGTAGAATCGAAGAAGCTTTGATGGAAGCCAACCCGGCAACGAAGGCCGCGTAACAATGAGTAACCCAGACGACTCCCTGTCGGGGATTGCAGTCGAGTCCCATTGGTTTTCAGGCGGGCTTACTATTCCCTTTTCCACGTCACCGGAGCATTTTTCGAGTGATCTATTGGTTGATTTTTCGAACAGTTGCGCATGCGAAACACTGACGTATGAGTCGATGAGAGTATTGCCAATTCAATTGTCACAAACACTTCCTCGCACGATTGGATTCGCATTCCCGGATTCCCCGCAATGGACAGCTCCGGAACCAAAAATCAGCAAAACCACACCGAAAATTTTGAACGCGGATCAGGAATTGGGCGACCGGGAGTCGCAGGACGCGACCGATCGCGATCCAATTTCAGTCGAAGTCGAGCCCCGCAAGACCGCCACACGAATTCGCCCACCTGGGGATTTGGTTCGTCTTGAGGATCGACTTTATTACGTTCTACAACCGCCGTTGGAAACCATCATCCAATCGGCCAAGCTCACGTTTCCCTTGCAGCCGTTCCCGTACCAGATGGAGGGGATAGCCTTCCTGTTTCCTCGCGATGCGGCAATCTTGGCTGACGAAATGGGACTTGGAAAAACAATGCAGGCGATTACCGCGATTCGCATGCTATTGTTATCCAGCGAACTGAAAAATGTGTTGCTGATATGCCCTAAGCCTCTTGTAACCAATTGGGTTCGAGAATTTCGACAGTGGGCACCGGAGATCCCAGTCGCAGTTATCGAGGGGGACTCAGCAAAACGCAATTGGATTTGGACCAATCTACAAGCACCCGTAAAAATCGCGAACTACGAATTGATGATGCGGGATCGCGATGTGTTTGAAAGCAACTCGCTCCACTTCGATTTGGTAGTCCTCGATGAAGCCCAACGCATCAAAAATCGAAACAGCACTACCAGCGAAATCGTGCGATCGATTCCACGGACTAGGTCTTGGGCCTTGACTGGCACTCCGATCGAAAACTCAGTTGAGGATTTGGTAAGTATCTTTGAATTTCTGGCACCGGGCTACTTACGGGACGATATGCAACTCAAGTCCCTTGGCAAGGCAACCCGAGATTACATCCTACGTCGAACCAAGGACAAAGTCTTGACCGATATGCCTCCGAAACTCTTTAGGCCAGCAGAACTGGAGCTGACCGGTGAGCAGCGGGCAAGTTATAAATCAGCCGAAGAGGATGGTATCTTCCAACTGTCTGAAATGGGTGAGTCGGTCACGATTCATCATATATTTGAGCTCGTCCTGCGTCTCAAACAGATCTGCAATTTCGACCCTGCGACCGGCGCAAGCGCAAAACTAGAACGGCTCGAAGCCGACTTGGAAGAAGTCGCTGCGAGCGGTCAGAAAGCAATTATCTTTAGCCAATGGGTGAGTACGCTCGAGGTCCTCGGCGAACGATTAGCTAAGTACAATCCGCTCTTCTACCATGGTGGCGTCGCATCGAACAAACGAGACGGTATGATCGATCAGTTCAAGAATAATCCGAAGAACAAAGTGATCCTTATGAGCTACGGGGCTGGAGCCGTGGGATTGAACTTGCAGTTCTGCCACTATGTGTTCCTGTTCGATCGGTGGTGGAACCCAGCGGTCGAGGACCAAGCTATCAATCGTGCACATCGACTTGGGGTCAAGCAACCCGTAACCGTGACTCGCATGATGTCTCTTGAGACGATTGAGCAACGCATTCACGACGTACTTGAGCAAAAGCGAGAGCTCTTTAACAACCTGTTTGCGGAAACGGGAACTCCTCAAAACCTTGGGCTAAGTCAGAAGGAAATTTTCGGTCTTTTTGGGCTCAACGTACCCAAGTACCTGCCCAAAGCTGCGTAGGCATCGGTGAAACAACCGAAGTAGTATTCGCGATTCGTTGCACCCAGGCGCAACCTGAATCGTCGAGTTCGTCTAGAATGTCTCGTTTACAAATCGTATTTACTTGATTCGCTGCTTTGGACTTTTCTAGGCCAAGTTTTTCCGAAAGAATAATTGATAATGATACCGATCGAAAACGAGATCCGGCAATTGGCGAAGTCGGTGGGAATGTACCTTCTCAGCTCCTGTTTGCTCCTCAGTTCCGGACTGACTGCGGCCGACCAGCGGCCCAATGTAGTCTACATCATGGCCGACGAACTGGGCTACTACGAGCCATCATTCATGGGGAACCCCAATATCAAAACACCCAACCTTGACAAATTCGCTTCCGAGGGAATTGTGTTCAAAAATATGTTTGCTGGTTCATCCGTCTGTGCGCCAACGCGCTGCTGCTTACTGACAGGCAAGCATAGCGGTCACACATCCGTTCGCTCCAATGGTGGTGGAACACCGTTGCGATCTGATGAAGCGACGATTGCTTCCGTCGTAAAAGATCGTGGTTATGCAACGGGTGGATTCGGCAAGTGGGGTTGCGGCGGGCGCGATTCGACAGGCGTACCTGAAAAGCACGGATTCGATGTCTTCCTTGGGTATTACGATCAAGTGCATGCGCATACTTATTATCCGCCATACCTGATTCGCAACAGCCAAGAAGTACCACTCGCAGGCAACCATGGCGGTAATGATGGCAAAACGTATTCACACTACGTGATTCACGATGCCGCAATGAAATTCGTTCGTGAAAGCAGTAAGAGCCCTTTTTTTGCATACCTCCCCTATACGCCTCCTCACGGCAATTTCAATATTCCTAATGACGATCCCGCATGGGCTATCTACCAAGATCAACCGTGGTCCGAAGACGCTCGACGCTATGCAGCGATGGTAACAATGATAGATCGGCAAGTCGGCGAGCTGATGGCACTGCTAAAGGAGCTTGGTATCGACAACAATACACTTGTGTTCTTCAGTGGTGACAATGGTGCGAATGATTATTTCAAATCGGCTGAACATCCACGCGGTGTGCATTTTGGCAACAAGAACCCGAAAACAGGAGTTGAATTTCGAGGCACGAAAGGGACATTGTATGAAGGCGGAGTTCGAATTCCATTCGCGGTCCGTTGGCCAGGCAAGATCGCGCCAGGACGAGTCAGTGAGCATCTTGGATACTTTCCCGACGTTCTCACTACCGTTGCCGAAGTAACAGGGGCGACAGCACCGCCAGATGTCGATGGCGTCTCGATTCTTGCCGAATTGATTGGCGAGGTGAGCGCTGGCCGGAAACAAGCACAACATGATTATCTCTATTGGGAAATAAATGGTTGGATCGCGATTCGACAGAATCAATGGCGTGCCGTTCGTCCCAAAGTCAATTTGGCTTGGGAACTCTACGATCTTTCTTCCGATCCGAGCGAATCGAAAGATTTGGCTGCCGCGAAACCGGAAATGCTCAACAAACTAACGTCGCTCGCCGCTAAGGCTCATGAACCGGTTCGTGAAGGAAGTTTTGCCGGTAACGAACTCCACCAGCGAGATCGTCGTGCAAAGTTTGGCAAGCACGATTCTGCCGAGGCGGAGGAATTGAACCCAAAAGGAAAAGCGAAAGCCAAGTGACGGGAAGCGTTTTAGGCGTCCACAGAAACTTTTTCGATCCACTTTAGATTTCGGTGTTTGCGTGCTCTTATTGTCAGTCGGGATCGTTACTGTATTAGCGATCTCTTTATTGATTCAGTTTGTACTTTTTGTCGCGTTTACGCGCGCTTTAAGGCAGGGATCGTCCATTGCCGAAATTCGCGAGACTCTCGAAAAGCAACCGCCAAGAATTTGCGTCATCATGCCGTTGCGTGGGGCAGATCCGTTTTTGCAAGATGCAATTCGATCGGTGGTTGACAGTCAATATCCCAATCTACTTCTTCAGATCATCATTGATTGCGAACAGGATTCGGCACGTTCCGTCGTCGAGGAGACGCTTCGAGACGTTCCTACGCATCGCTATAAGGTTGATTTCCTTAGCGATCATTGTCCTGATCGAAGTTTGATTTGCAGTAGCATTTTGCAGGCAGTGGATGCGAACAGCGATCATTGTGACTTATTCTCCTTTTGCGCAGCCGACATGGTGCTGCCAGATGAATGGTACTGGCATTTAGCAAATGCCATGAACGACAACCAGGTTGGCTGTCCGTTGGGCAACCGTTGGTATCAACCGCTTGAAGGCCAATGGGGATCCTTGGTACGTCAAGCGTGGAATGCGGGCGCAGTTGTGTTAATGTGGCTGTGCGAGATACCGTGGAGCGGAGCGGCCGCACTTCGGCCCGCCGACATA
>CAMDKL010000096.1 GCA_945900945.1 Pirellula staleyi DSM 6068 | reverse complement strand
TGTTGGTGAAATGATGTCTTCGTAAACCTCAGTTTACCGGACGCCTTCCAAGATGTATTTCCCTTTTAGTTGATTCTGATTTTTGCAAACGGTAGGATGAGAGTGCTTCGGTGGAGGATAGAGCACTGGTGGGAACCAACTCGAGCGCCACTGAAGTCGGAAAACAAGCCAGGGGCTGCCTCGGTAGCCCCTGACTTCTTTTGAGCATGTCGGCTTGTTTTTTGAGTAATGCGAAAAATCCAACGCGCTAACGCGGAGCTATATCAAGCGGTTTTTACCCACAGATTCTGCGGACGAGCCCTAAATACTAGCTTTGATCCCTCTCGTAACTGGGGGCTCATGTTTTACAATCATAACTCTGCCGAAACGATCACCTGGGCGTTGGGGGCGTTTCGCGATCAAACGAATTTCTATGGAGCCGACGCTACGGATTCAGGCGGTCGAGCCCTGACTGGCAGAACGACTTGGTTGCCCTACTTCAATGATGATAATGATGGTGATGATTACTGGGAGATAGGTTCCTCCTACAGTTATCGAGATCCTCGGGATAATCTGGTAAACTACCGAGTGAAGCCACTGAATTTTCTCTTCGAATTTCGATCGAATAGTTCACAGATAGGCACCCCAAACATCCTTCAGCTTTTTAATAGCGGCGTGGAATCGGTGCAACTGATGGGATTTGAAACCACCAGGACTATGGGGCCTTTGAATCTTCAAGCAGAGTTTATAGGTACTTGGGTTGACATAGGGAGTCGGACGAATCTCTCGCATGGAAGTTATGCGCAAGCCAGCTATTTTATTACCGGCGAGCATCGTCGCTGGAATCGAAAACAAGGTACCTTCGCACCGACTAAGGTCAAAACACCATTTCTCTTTGGCAATGGTAGGGGATTCCAAGGCACGGGTGCATGGGAGATAGCGATTCGCTGGTGCGACATCAACATCCAAGGTGCACAAGGGGATAGGGCCATACCAGGTTATGCAAGAGCAACAACTGCTGGATTGAATTGGTATTTGAATGAGAATGTTCGTATGATGATCAACGCTTCGCCGGTACAGCTTCATAGCAACTCAATGGTCGGCGATCTGAACGTGTTCCATACTCGATTGGATATTCACTTCTAGTTTTGCTCAGTGCGAAGCTTGAAGTGTTTTGGCTCAGCGTAAGTAGCGTAAACGTTGGTTAGGTTTAGTTTAGTAAATGAATGAACAAAAGATGCTGGGCGTTCTTGGGGGCTCTGCCCCCAAACCCCCGGGATTTATCGCATTGTGGCCAAAGGCAAGTGGCAGGTGTTGGGCGGGAGACTCTCGGCCTCCACGCCCATTGCACTTGCCTTCGGCATCGACTCGGCGCTCAGGTAGCTTCCCAGCATTGCCCTATCCTCCGGTCCAGTACTCTTAGCATACCTTGCGGCAGCCTGCTGTGCGCGAATTTTTGCTCGATCTTCTCGGGCTTCCTCAAGCTTTCGGTCTCGCTCTTCGTGGATCGCCTTCTGTTTACCCGCCAGCATGTCGCTCGGGGTGATGTAGCCTATGGCACTGTGAAGGCGACGATCGTTGTAATCGCTCACGAATTGCTTGACGACGCGCTTTGCCACTGGTAGAACTGGACGGCATGGATTTGGTGCTTGTCCACCAATGCGGACACTGGGACGCCATCGATCAGATGCTCCCTTACAATCGCGATTTTCTGTGCAGGCGTTAAAAACTTACGTTTCGACATAGCGGTACTTCCTTTCGAAAAGCCGCTAAACTCTAGCACACGTTTTTGTACGCTACTTCAAATTAGGCAAAACAATACGCCACAAGGCCCACGCTTTGAGCGCGGGCCTTGGTCATAGCAATTTTGTGTGCATCTTGGAGCGATCATTAGCAAGAGATCGCCCCACCCATTGCAGCGGTGCGTCGATTGTTGTTACCATCGGTGCCCTCGAGGTAGTGAAATGTGGACCTTACGCTAAAAAACGAGGATCGGGTAGCTCGATCCGTCACAAGGTTCCGGTTAGGCATTAAGGGGCGACCGGGTCAGAAAAATATCGAGGAGTTCGAGTAGGCTGGAAACTCCTCCGTAGCCATCCAGCGACGCAGGACATTCTGGAAACATGCGTTCGAGAACTCGGCGAGCAGGAAGTCACCCACTCCGAGCCACGTTGGTTTTCGACTGGCCGGATAGGGCTCAAATCGACCATGAGTTTTTCTAATCCACCCCCAAAATATAGCAAGGTTGCGAGTCTAGGACGCCGCCTCCACCGTTCGCGGCCCGTTGGTGAGCTGCCTGAACGTTGCTAAAGATTGCATCGGTTTGAGGAACCTTCTTGATTGGAAGGACTTTTCGAATCGGACGTAGAGAGTAACGGCATAGCGATTCCAACCAAACAGCGTTTCCGCTTTGCGGGGTTTGCCCTCTGCATACTCCTTGGTGACAACAGCTTGAGGGCCTTCCGCCAAAAACGGAAACGACCAGCATCCTAACCAGTGCGCTAAAGCAATTCGAAAAACACCAGCGATATGAAAATCCACGATTCGAAACGACATTTAGCATTGCGGACAGATCCATTGTATCGCTAGCATTTCTCGAACTGCTGTGGGTTCGTTGGTACGTTTTTATTGGCCGGTTGCCTTACCGAGCCAACTGCAAACCACATGGAGGGGGAAATCTCGCTCTAGCTCGGTCTGTCGCGTCGCTCGCATCGAATGGAACAATCTGGACCAAGGAGCCACGCCCGCCCGCCTCAGAATCTTGAGGAATTGAGTTCTCAGGTTCGCATTGGCCCAGCCCCCTGGCTGCATTGCCGCCGCGCGATAGGTCGGCTTATCGATGACGTAGGATTCGGCGGGAGGATAGGCTTGTCGGGTTAGAATCGCTTCGGGGGTGTTCAGTCCAATCGAGTCAAGATACTGATCGATGACAGATTCGCCTTGATACTTGGTATGCTCGTCAACCGACGCAAACGCTTTTGCTGCTAACTGCACCATGTACAAAAAAGACGCACTGAGGAGAGTTGGTGCAGGCTGGTGCATTTGTTTTGCTTCAATGGAGTCCAGTAGGAAGGAGAACAAGTTACGCTTTACGAACCACTTCCAAAAACCGGTCGCAATGAGTGCTTTCAGCTCTTCAATTTGCCTGTCTTTACTGTCCATCGCTGGACAGTACCAAATCCTGGTAAACTATTGCACTCTAGTTCAAAAACCGTGAACGGTTACTTAAAATCTAATTTTATGCTTTTTGCCTTCGAAGACGAATTCGGCGTGAGTCCAATCGACGTGCAGGTTGCATTCAGCGCCGGTAAACTCCCGAATGAGATAGCCTCTATGGGTTGCGGGCGATCCCACCGGTGGCGTGCGTTTGGAACGCGAAATCTCAGTTGGGTCGAGGATTGGGGCAAGTTCCAAGGTCTCGTTTAAGCGTCGGTGATACCCCCTGCTGGACAATTCGTGGTAGCGAAGGTCAATTTTTTTGCGAGCTTGCCAGGTAGCATCCTTGTTGGTTTGGTGCAACAACCAAAGTTTGCTGAGCCAATCGATTCGTCCCAACATCGTGCGAGGCAAATTGGACTCGTCGTCCGTTGGATGCAGTTGGTTGAGGGTGGACTGCCATTGATCGAGAATCCTCCAGGCCTCGATAGGAACATTGGACATGGATTGCAGCATTTGGCGTACTGCGGCGGCGTAAGCATGTTGTATATCTAAGGAAGTCCACTGCCGTTGTGCACAGTCTGGCACACTAGTCAGCAACATCCAATCTTTCGCAAATCGGCCAATCGCTTCGATTGGGTTTTTCAGACGTGCGACCTTCGGACTATCTCGTTCAACCAGGTCGAGAACAAGTGCCGTTGAGCCTAATCGCACGTACTGGGATTGCTCACACATCCCAGAGTCGCCAATCGCAATCTCAACCCGCTGCCTAGTCTCAAAGAGTTGGACGTAGTTTCCAAGCGACCACAAGGGCCCTACGCATAGTCCTCGAAGCCACGAATCGCAGCGGAACAACGGGCATGAACGACCATAGCTGCCAAAGCCGATAACGGAATTGATTGTTGAGGCTCGGGCACTGACCCAAAAGCGGTTCTCTTTGTCAAGGTAACCAGCACCATCCACAATACAGCGAGAAGCTAGGAATGCCGAAAGATGTCGACGTTGCGGTCTGAGCGCAAAGCAATAGATATTCGTCCACAACATTATTGCGAGGGGCCAATGCAGGATGCGCAGCACTGCAGCACACAACGAAACCCAGCGTGGAGAAAATAGACTTGGATGAATGCCATTCGATTTCACATGGCTGTTCTCTTTTGACGAAGGCGTTCTAAAAGCAAACTTGCGAATACGGAACACGGTTCTGACGCTGTGGGTGATCACCTCACTTGCCAACCAAATCAGGACGAAGCCAAGTGCCGCAAGGAATCGGTAGAAAATCAAAGCAGGCAACATGAGTAGCAATCCGAGACGCCAGCCAATGAGCATTGGTCCTTTGGCAATGCTCATCTCGTAGGATTCATGTTGGCCGTACGTATTACCATGTGCGTCCGCACTCCCCTTCAAAAGATGTGCATCCTGCTCGACGAAGGTACTGCTAACGCACTCCGAAAGAAGTTTTTCCATCGAAATTTGATAACCCAGTAGCTCGCGAGGACTATGGCACTCCGGCGTCGCTGACTCCAACATTGCGTGTGCCATGTCCGGTGAAGCCCCGGTCTCAAGCGATATGCATCCCCCATTTGCAAGGAATAAACGGAATGGGTTTCGAAAGCTTGGGGCAATCGGGGTTATGTGTTCAAGACTCGCTGTTAGCCGATCGAAATTCAGGACGGCACCCGCAGACGTGGCGTTCTGTTTGCAACGGATCGCATACTCCGTTTCAACACCCATCAATCGAGATAGGATTGGCCGATCACTCTCCGCATTGATGCGTATTGCATTCTTCCAGATACTCGTTCGATTGCGACTCGCTATCTTTCCCAATCCAAATCACCGTACTTTCAATGCTCATTCGGTTTACGCGATCATCGTAGACACCTTTTTCAGGAGTGCCGAAACTACCGATTATCTTAGTGTTCAGAGATGTCGGACGCAGAAAATAGTCTTCTTGATTCTGCATTGTTTTCCTCTTTCTTATTCCATTCCGGACAACCTTAAGAGCGAGCAGTGGTGAGCCAGGGCCCGTTCCGTAGATCTACATCCGATTCGATCCCAAGAGTATGATATGAATAGGGGGATCAAATCAAGAGTCTTGAGTGCTGCCCGGCGCGCTATTTGACGAAATAGCAAATCTGTCCCGACAGCAATTTTTTTATTTTGCCCCTTCTGAATTCTGCACTTTTCGCTAGGATCTGCCCAGATAACAGCTTGGAAAGCAGGGTTCTTACTCTCAACGCTATCAGCGAGTCCGTCATGGATTCCTACGACAAAGGTTGAATCGAGCCAGACTTTCCCGAGTTTCTGCACCGTCCGAGTACTGTGCGGTCTATGGAATTTAGGTTTCGCCCCTTTGTATTTTGAAGAGGAACACATGAGCTCAAAAGAGCCCACCATCGCTATTTCTGCGCACCAAAACGACATTCATGAAGCGGATTTTGCGGAGGCTTCGCAGCTCATCGCCTCCCTTCAAATTGAAGATGCTGACGAGGCGAATGACGTTTTCGTTCAACCCCTTGGGGCTTCAGAAGCAGCTGCTCCGCCGAAAATTTCGAAGCCAAAGACGCCAAAAACCAAAAGTTTGAAGCCAAAAGTGGTGCCGGTAGAAGTTGCTCATGCGTCCGAAGTCGATGCACAGGGCGATATCGCATTCGATGATTCACAAGTTGTGGAATTGAATGATTTAATAGAAGTGAGCGTGCCAGTGGAAGTGGATACTCGCGTCAAGTTCTCAGATTTTAATTTGCCAGCCGAAATCTGCAGCGCTCTTCTCACTTCGGGTTACGAATACCCGACTGCAATCCAAGCCGCAACGATTCCCGCCATGTTAGAAGGTCGCGATGTCCTGGGACAAGCGCAAACGGGGACCGGCAAAACGGCAGCGTTTGCTTTACCGCTTTTGAGCCGCATCAACATCCAAAATCCAGCAACGCAAGTTTTAGTGCTCGCTCCAACACGCGAGCTGGCAATCCAAGTCTCTGAATTCTTTCAGCGTTATGCTCAACACATGCGTGGACTGAGAGTGGCTCCCATTTATGGCGGTCAAGCCTACTCGACTCAAATCCACGCATTGCAACGTGGAGTGCATGTGGTGGTGGGAACTCCTGGGCGAGTCATGGATCATATGCGTGAAAACCGCTTGCGGGTCGACACGTTGCAATGCTTGGTTTTGGACGAAGCGGACGAGATGCTGCGAATGGGGTTTGTAGACGACGTCAAGTGGATTTTGGAACAGACTCCGGCTCACCGTCAAATCGCGTTGTTCTCTGCCACAATGCCTCCCGTAATTCGAGAAATCGCCGACCAACACTTGAAGAATCCTCACGTCATTTCTATTGCATCACAACAGAAGACGGCTGAGACCATTCGACAACGATTTGTACTTGTAGAACATAGCCACAAGTTCGAGGCGCTCTTACGCATCCTGGAAGCGACAGAACACGAGGGCATGATCATCTTCGTGAAGACCAAGTTGGCAACGGTGGAATTGGCCGATAATTTGATTGCAATGGGACACGCTGCTGTCGCGCTCAATGGCGATATCGCACAAGCTCAAAGAGAGCGAACCGTAGAGCAACTCAAGCAAGGTTCGTTCAATATTCTGGTTGCGACCGACGTCGCTGCCCGCGGCTTGGATGTTCAACGTGTTACTCACGTTATCAATTACGACTTGCCAGTCGACTCCGAGGCGTATGTTCATCGAATTGGGCGAACGGGTCGTGCTGGACGCAGCGGTGAGGCGATCGTGTTTATTGCTCCTCGACAACGTGGATTCTTGAGGGAGATCGATCGAGCCGCTGGTCAAATGATCGAGCCAATGGCGGTTCCAACGGCCAAAGAAATCAACGAAATGCGTGTCAATCGGTTTAAGAGCCAAATTGCAAAGGCTTGTGCCGAAAACTCCGTTCCGAACAGCCAATTTAGCATGTTTGAAAAACTGATAGAGCAGTGCATGACCGAACATTCCATCCCGGCGGCACGAGTTGCAACTGCATTGGCCATGATCATTCAGGGTGACAAGCCGTTCCTCACCGAGGATTCTAACAAGGGATCGCGACGACGCGATGTGTTCGCAGACGACAGTGGTCGCGGTGAGACCCGTGACGGACGAGCCCCACGCGACAGCCGTGGACCGCGAGAGAGTTTTGATCGAGAGTCCTCAGGCAGAGATCGAAATAGAACCGCCAAGCCGGGCGTAGCTGGGGCGGTACAGTCGAATGAAATGGAACGCTTCCGGGTCGAAGTTGGCCGAGCACATGGTGTTCGCCCAGGCAATTTGGTGGGTGCTATTGCGAACGAAGCTGGCCTAGAATCCGCCAATATCGGACAGATCGCAATCTTCGACGATTACAGTACCGTCGACCTACCCGCCGGAATGCCTCGTGAAGTCTTTAAGGTGCTGGGTCGCGCCTGGGTTGTTGGCCGGCAGCTTCGGATTTCCAAGTTGAGTGAAAACGTGAGCGATCGCACTACAGATCGCAAGCGAAAATCGAAACAGCTTAACTAACTCTCGGTTGTGATTTGACCTCGACAATCCCAACGGGGAATAGGGGGTAACTTCGTTGGGGTCAGCGACGGTCTTAATAGTTGGCAATAGTTGAATCGCGAAAATTGTAAATTTGCGATTTCCGTTTTTTCGAGCTGGACCCGCAGTGATCCTTGGGGCCAGCCCAACGCCGTGAAGGACTTCCATCAATAAATTCGTTGCATATTGATATTTCAGTACTTTTTTGAAAGTGAGAAAAGCCAGATTCCCCACGAACCATCCGGACACGCGTCCATCAGAAAGGAATCTGGCTTGTGCGAAAGACTCAGCGTCAAGGATCGAAGCGAGATCAAAAAAACGCGAGGAGAAAAAAGAAGCGAAGCAGGAAAGTTATTCGACAGCTTAAGCAAGGAGTCTGCCATGCAAGGAAACTGCGATACGTCATTCCCGACGACTCTATCCTTAACTCTATTCGGTTTCATGACAATACCAAGTGGCGACCGTCTGAGTTGGTTATGCTTGCACTCCTTTGGGCGATGTCTGGTTCTGGGTTTGTGACCGATGCGTTCGCAATCGCGTCGCCGGCATGTCAGTCGATGTTTGGTTGCGTACCGGTTTTGGGGCTGGCCCCCATTGATAGTAAACAGCCTTTAGTCCATCAATCACTAAGCTAACCTCGAACACCGTTTCCGCTACTCACGCTGAGCCAAAACACATGGCCGACCCTCTCGGAAGCGACACGGAAAGGCATCGTCAGTCTTGCGGTCGGGAAGGCCTTTGAATGCCCCAAGGACGCATCTGGACAATCGACGTAGGGAATGAACCTTAGCTACCAAACGGACAAAAACCATTCGTTTCATCGTCTGGCAACGAGCCGATGAGAGTACGGCAAAACCCTCAAACGCTTCCCATTTGAATCCAGTCTAGACTTTGTACGCCATCAGAGTATAGTTCTAGAGAGGATTTGACGAAAAGGGAACTAAATTGGTGGGGAAGAAGCGATCCAAAACCGTTGCGGCTGTTAGCTATCCCGAGCATCTGATTAACCTTCAAGACATGATGGATTTCATCTACGAAGACGGTTTCTTTGATGACTGGGAAGAGCTCGGACTAGACGAGGAGGAAGATTTGCCTGCTTTAGAGTGTGCCATCACCGGACAACCGAATCTAGGTGATGTCATTCCTGGAGCGGAAGGACTTAGAAAACTGAGATGGGCAATCAAGGGAAGCGGGAAACGGGGAGGTGCAAGATTGATCTACATGTACATCCCCGAGATCTTCATCGTTTACGTGTTTCTTGCTTACAAGAAATCCGAAATGGATGATCTGTCTCAAGAAACCATTAAGGAGCTGGCTTCCTACGCGAAGGGCATTCGGAAAAGACTCGTTGAGCTTTATGGAAAACAAGGAATTTAAGATGACCAGAACAAAGAAGACAGACTTCGAGAAAAAGCTACTTGGGCGTCTCAAATCGGCTACTGCACGTCTTGAGAGTGCAAAATCGATTGATGATTTAAGCCCCCGACTAACGGTTCGACGAGTGGTTCTTGACCTTGAGCCACGGAGCGTCAATGGAGAAGAGATCAAATCGATTCGGCAACAGTTGTTCAATGTGAGTCAAGCCATCTTTGCTCAGCTTATCCAAGTGCCAAAGCGAACGCTGGAAAAGTGGGAGCAAGGTACAGGAAAGGTTCCTGGCCCTGCATGTGTTTTGTTAGGCGACATGGTCAAGAGTCCGGATCACTGGAGAAAGCAGTTTACCCAACTACTCAAGAGATCCGAAAAGCAGACTAAGAATCTCCAACAATAAAGTGTTTGCGACGGAATCTATGAAATCAAAAGAGCAAAACAAACCGGCCAAGGCGGAACCACCAGAATCAGAACGGGGGCCGTGGTACTTGTCACCAGAAGAGGCCGCAAGGGTTGCAGCGGGCCACCGGGAAATGGTTCGATACGAAGGAACCCAACGCCGAGCCGAGCGAATGACTTTGAGGAGTCGGCTTGTGGGTTTAGAATCACACTTTCCAAAACTGGGTAGATGACTGATCCTCATCGCATGTCGGCGAGCCTGAGGCTAGGGGCTACCTATCCGTATCTGAGCGTACTATCTGGGCCATGTGCCATCGTGGCGAGCTACGATCGATCACCATAGGCCGATGTCGGCGAATCCCGATGGACGCGCTACGCGCGCTGCTGAGAGGTGGCTCATGATCGATACAGCCACCACAACGTGGGCTATCGATCCGATCTGCAGGCGCCCAATCAGCGATGCGGACCGAGCCGAGACGCTACGTCTAAGCCTGCTTATCGAATGGCGGCAAACACTGGTGAGGGATGGAAGAACGCCAATTTGCGAACCCAGTTCCTAAAAAAGCTATCCAAGGCAGGTGTCACCCCTTGGGGTCGTTTGTTCCATTCCATGCGGGCAAGTCGCCAAACGGAGTTGGAACGAGATTTTCCGCTTCACGTCGTTTGTTCCTGGTTGGGAAATAGTCCAAAGGTTGCGAACCGTAGCTACCTTTTGACCACCGAGACGGATTTCGAAAAAGCCATGAGCGAGAGCGGCACAGAATCCGGCACAGTAAACCGCCGGGACAACGAAAAAAGCGGCACATTTTGCGGCACAGTAGGCAGCCTCAACGAGCCGCAAGCTCAAGAAGAAAGCCCCGTAAATCACAGGGAAAACGTCACTTTTCCCAAGGAATTAGCAGTGAATTCAACGGATGGGGAGGAAGCCGAACGAATCCGCCTACCCTATACAGGCAGTGACATTCTCAGAACGCCCTCTGGATTGGATACGCTCTTTCTAACCTGGCAAACAGATCCGACGAGCACGATCTTGATTCAATGGATCGGTCCCAAGGGGCTCAATCCAGGTATTCAGTACAGTGCTTTGAGTGACAGTCTCTGGCTAAATGGACTGGTGGTAGAGAAGCCCTATCCTGGGACTGAACTGGTGGTCTACCGATGCCATCTTTCGGAACTTAAGCCTGAAACGGAGTACCAATTTCAGATCGTTGGATGCTCCGATGAGTCATTTCGTTTTCGTACGATGCCCAAGAAACTGACGAACACATTTCAGTTTGTGTCGGGTGGGGACTGCGCTACGAATTCTCACGCCACGTCAAACAATCTAAACGCTGCAAAACAGGATCCGCACTTCGTCTTGCTGGGGGGAGACCTGGCATACGACGATGGCCGTAATCCCAAAACGTTCGCTAGATTCCTTCAGAATTATCGCAAATGCCTTGTCGATACCCAGGGGCGATTGATTCCTATGATTTCGTGTATCGGAAACCATGAAGTTCAAGGTGGGTTTCTTGGTACCCGAGAAGGAGCTCCTTCTTACTTGAGTGTTTTTGACGGACTTTTTTCCGAACGAACCTACGGCGTCCTCGATTTCGGCGACTACATGAGCGTGGTCCTTTCCGATAGTGGTCACATCGCTCCGATCGTTGGTGAACAAACCGAGTGGATGGAACATGTCCTGGCCGATCGTCGAGAACGGCCGCACCTTATCGTTGCCAATCATGTGCCGGCTTACACCACTAGTCGAACGCCCCCCAGCGAATCTGGACAAAACGGTCCGGGAGCTCAGCAACGTTTGCACTGGTGCCCCCTATTCGAGAAATACGGAGTCGACTTCGTGCTTGAGCACCATGATCACACTTTTAAGCGAACCTTTCCGCTGGTAGATGGCCGCAAGCACAAAGATGGGGTGGTATATCTCGGTGATGGGTCATGGGGCCAACTCAATTCCGTAACCGATTTAGAAAAACGACCTTACTTGGCAAAGGTGAGCGAGTCTTACCACATGTCGATTCATCGGCTCGAAGGTGACCAACGCTTTCACATCGCCATGGATGAGCATGGGAAGATTGCTGATGTCTACCTCACTCGTGGTAAACGCGTATCGACAGGCGGACATTAAAAGCTTAGACGCCTCGATCGTAAAGAATTAAGTTCAGGACGATCGGCCAGCGCCACCTTCGAAGCCGCAGCAATGGGGCACAGGCTTACGGCAACACAAGGGCTTACGGGCGCAGACCTTTACAATCTTGCGTGTCTTTTCGGAATACTGGACGCAAAAGTTGATGGAACGAAGAACGATCAAACCGATCCCCCTGTGGCTCCTACTTCCAACTGCGAGAGGGCTTTGAATCTCCTGAGCCGGCCAACGACGTTGCAATTTTTGCAAATAGATGTCAATCGTCAGCAAATGGTCTCCGATCCTGATTTGGAAACGGTTCGATTGCATCCCGGTTTTCTTGAACTCTGCGAAAAGCTAAACCAATGAACGTCCCGACTTTCATAGACACGAACCGCCATTCGCCGACAGTCCGGAGTTTCAACAAGTCATATTGTCGTTGTCGGCAAACTGCGATCTGCTTATCTGCGATACTACCACAATCCGCAGGTAAGATCTTTGTTGTATCGGTATTCGTCTGCGGGGCGCGGTGGATGACAATTGTAGATGATGAGCGGGACCTCCATCTCAAAAGTCGAACCGTGATTGCGATACTCTTTCGGAAGATCGCGAAACGGTTGGTCCATTTCGCCGAACATCGTCGTTTCGTCCGCAAGGATAACCAACTCCCCAATGGTCGCTGGAGGAAGATGGAACCGACTTGCTGCTTCGGCACGCGTTAAAATTTCAGCGACACCCGTAAGGCTCCACAAGGTTCGGCGAACACTAGCTTCGTCATCCGGGCTGTTTAGATAGACGAACGCACAACCGGCATAATTGTTATGGTGCTTAATGTAATAATCTCGCTCCGGTGACAATGAAAACTTGATCGGAGTCGAGGCTGCTTCGCAGGCACGCACTAGATCCCAGCATCGGGTCTTGAAATTCATGCCGTGGTCGGCTGTTAAAAAGAACGCTGCGTCCGGCGCTGCCGATACCGCTGCTCCCAACCATCGATCAACGCCAGCTAAATGAGCCTTCGATTCAGGCGCATCGGCCGGCCATGCATGCATTGGATAATCTGTTGTATGCACGTAGATAAGCCCGAGTTCAGGTCGGTTCTTGAGCCAATCTACGGCTACCTGCCAAAGCCACCAATTGATCTCACTACTATAAATGTTGGCGGGTTGACCAAATTTTTCGATGTAGGCTTCCGGTGGTTGCTCGGCCGCAATCGCAACCGATGTATGCTTCGAAAAAAGTTCTACTGTCTTGCGTTTGCTGGTCAACAATCCCGACGCAATCCCTTTCTTAGCAGCTTGCTCGAAAATAGTTGGAACGCGAATAAGTTCTGCGGAATTCATGTAAACCGGTTCGTTTTTTTCCGCATCGTAATACGAATTGCCTGAGATTCCATGTTCCGATGGAAAGCAACCGCAAGCGATAGAAACGTTGTTGACGTTCGTCACGCTTGGCATAATCGCTGAAACGTTTCGAGCGAATCCCGCTCTAGCTAAACGTTGCCAGTTAGGCATATCTGATTGGGCCACATATTCCGGTCCCAATCCATCCATCATTCCAACTACAATTCGTTGTGCACTTGGACTCATATCTGCTTCTTTCCTATTCCATTACGATGCTTGAGAGTAAGGACGAATTTGACGCCGCACCGATTCGCTAATTCGTTCAATCAACAAAACTAAAACCAAAATCAATAACATGACAGTACTTGCTTCGTCATAGCGAAAGAGTCGCATTGCGACGTCAAGCTCGACACCGATACCTCCCGCGCCGACCAACCCCAAAACGATGGACGCGCGCACAGAACGTTCTAAAGCGAAAAGGGATGTATGCACTAAATTGGGTATGGACTGAGGCAAAATGAGGGCAAGAAATTGTCCGAATGGCGTTGCCCCTAAACCACGCAGTCCTTCCAATTCTCGATCTTCGACATCATCGAAAGCTTCTGTAAAGAAACGCCCGCAAAATCCGAAGGTATCTGCGGCTACTGCCAGTACACCGGCAAAAGGGCCCAGCCCAAAACAAGCCACAAAGAGCAAACCCCAGATTAACTCCGGAACGGTTCGAACAATAGCGACGAATGAGCGAATGGAAGCAGTCAAATAGGGATGAGAGACATGCCGGCAAGCGTAATTGCCAGCTACCAAACTGACACCGATCCCTATGAGGGTACCAAGTGTTGCAATCTGCAAAGTGACTAACGCTTGCTGAATCAGTGGGACGATTCGATCGACGCGCGGGGGTATCATCTCGCGACCAATTTGAAGCACTCGTGAAAACCCTCGCGACACCCGTTCCGGTGCGATTTCGACAGTTCGAAACGAGCCTATTAAGAACGTCAGGACAGCAACCAAAAGCAACCAACCTAACAACGGTGGCTTCTCAAATCGAGGAATGGAGAAAGCACTTGCCTTGCCTTGGGAGGTGTTAATCATAGAGCGTTTGTAGCTCCTCCATTTGAAGGCCTTCAGTCGCGGCGTCCATCCTGATGCGTCGATTGCCAATCGCAAGAATTCGATCACTAAATTTCATAGCATGTTCGAGATTATGCGTTGCGAAAAGTAACGTAGCTTTTGTCTCGATCGCTTGGTTGCTCAACGACGCCATCATTTCGTTGGCAATGCTAGGGTCGAGACTTGCTGCCGGCTCATCTGCAAGGAACAATTTTGGTCTACCAAAAAATGCGCGAGCCAACGTCACACGTTGGCTTTCTCCACCGGAAAGTTGACCGCAGCGCGAGAGCGCTTTCGACTCAAGACCGAATTGTCGGATGCACTGAATCGCTTCGTCCCGTTCTTCTTTCGACGCAAGCGACTGAAAGCAACGACGCCATACGTTTCCCTGCCCTAATCTGCCATGCATGACATTGCTCAAAATGCTCAAGGTAGGCGATAAACCATGATTCTGTGGAATGAAACCAACCTGGCAACGGAATGAACGCAATACCTTGCCTCCACCTCGCCCGACGGTTTCAACTCCAAATCGTTTGATCGTTCCACTGTTAAACGGAAGCAGCCCAAGCAAGATCCTGAAAAGCGTCGACTTACCAACACCATTGGCACCTAGCAAAGCAACGCGCTCACCTGGTTCGATACGAAATGAAACATCCTCTAAGGTTGCGTTCGTTTGATTCTCATAACGCATCGTCAAATGAGAAACATCCAATACTGTTTTGCTCATCCCATTCCCGTCCGGCAAATTTTCAACCCGTTGGTCATCGTTTTGGTGTGAGCAAGTAGGACATATCCGCTACGGAAAACATCTCGCGTGTGGTGTCATAATCTTTGTCGGTTATCGTATCCGATAGACTCATTCCGATGTATTTTTGATTATCTACACCGGTGCAAATCGCATCGATGAAAAGTGGTGTGTTTGCCATGATCGCGCTCCGCAATCGATTCAAAACATCTGGATTTACATCTCTTCGCGCCAAAATCACGTCTCCGGGTAGATCGTCACTCCGTTGCAGCAAACGGATCTCGGACTGTATTTCGTTCGAGCTTTTGCTCAGCAAAGACTTGTATTTGTCCGAGGTAGTGGCGAACCCATCGACGTCACCCGCTAATAGCGCTTCCCAGCCCATCTGAACGCTCGAGGTGTGAATCAATTGGACCTCGGATGGCATCACTCCCGCCTGCTTCAGCATAAGCAGAGGCGCTAAGTGTTTGGAGGTCGAACCCGGATCGCCTAGGGCCAACTTTCGTCCGACAAAGTCGGTTAGGGAATGGACCTCGGTGTTTTTCTTGGTGACAATGACGCAGTAGTACTCTGTGCGTTGCAAACCGACCACAATCTCAACAGGAGTGCGAGCTGCGATCACAACATATTCAGAGGGTCCTGCTACCAAAAGATCGACCTGAGATGCTGCTAATGCCTCTGTCGCTGCAACGCGATTCGGGACAGAGTAAAACTTGATTGGCACACCGGACTTGTCGACCAATAGATCCCGGAACTGACCAAACTCTCGCTGAAGCGATTCCAGTCCGTCAAGCTCAGCGACGGCAAATGCTAAGCCGTCCGAGTCTTCTTTGCGTTCAGAAATCCAAAAGACTCCAACCCCCAGTACGAAAAGACCCACGATCCATAAAAAAAATTGCGAGCGATGCATTGATAGTCTCCGCAGTGCGAATAGGGTCCACCGGAAGTTGTAAGACAATCGTCGACCACCGGTAGACGGATTCCGCTTTCCTAACCAAATCTTTACATCCTCTCGCGAGGTCGGCACTAAGGCTTAGCGGTCTTTCGCTCCGTAAGTAACTGCCGAAGACGTGCGGCGTTTTGCTTTAGTTTCGTCAGTGATTCTTCCGTTCTCGTAACCGCTTCTTCAGCCTCCATCACCGCTTGAAGAAGTGCTTCTTCCGGTGAGCCGACCGTAGACTCATTTGAACTTGGGATCGATGGTTCCTTGACAGGGCGAGTGCGTCTCGGCCAAGGAGTCTCGACCTTAGCGACCGACGCAGCTATAGGCAACGAAAATGCCGCAGATAGAGTCCCAGTATTGACTGCGATTGAAAGAATGCGACCGTTTGCGTCAGCCACAAACACCTGCGAGCCATCTCGCGAAAACAAGATTTCTGTTGCCTCGTCTGCAAGTGGAACTTCAAAAAGTTTGTTCCCTTGAGAGTCCATGATCATCGCTTTCTTGTTTCGACCCCCAATCGCGATGACATTCGACTTGTGCCAATCGACCGACCAAAGACCACCAAGGCTCATCGTCCAAATGGATGATTGTTCAGCGGTATGCAAGTCCCACATGCGAACCGTCGCATCCTCTCCAACCGATAGCAAATGATCGGAGTTTGGAGACCAAACGATACTCGGAATAGCGCCCGTATGTCCACGCAAATTCATAAACTCTTTAGAGTCGGTCAAGCTCCAGACTCTTAAGCCGCCAAATCGATCGCTGCCTGCAACAAGCCGTCCATCTGGACTGAAGCTCACCGAGAGTACCCAATCGGTAGGGCCGGTAAGTGTAGCGGTTACTTTTCTCGTCTCTGTGTTCATGATCTTCACTGTTCGCGAAGGACCGCCCCAGGCAATTCGCTTACCATCGGGCGAGATGTCAGCGCTAAGAACGGTATCGCGATCTTCGGGGCTCTCTAGCAATCGCTCGCCTGTGGTAGCATTGAAAACAACTGCCTTTCCACTTGCTCCACCCTTTCCACCACCCGCAACCAGCCATTTTCCATCCCTTGAATATCGAAGCGAGAATACCTCACCTTCTGGAAACGGAAACGCTTTTAAAGGTGCATGTGTCCTGGCATCTAGCAACACAACCTGCTCGACACCCGACAAAGCAATCGTCTCACCCGTCGGATGAATGGCCAATGCCGTTGTTGCTGTTGGGAAACGCAGCGGAGATACCGGCACAATCGGAGGTAACGAAACAGGTGGTTCGACTGCCATCCGTTCCACTGATTCAGATCCGCCCACTGACTGGTTCTGCATGGATGGCCGCTCAAGCATTCCATCCGCGATCCAGTCGTGAAACAGCTTTAACTCGGATGACTGGATCCGTTCCTTTCCAGGTGGCATTTTTGGACCGTCGACGTGCGCTACCACATTGTAGAGAATGCTATCCTCGGGCTTCCCTGCAATTGCGACCGGTCCCGAATCGGAACCTGCCTTAATCGCAGCCAAGGTCGACAGATCCAAGCCAGCTTTGGCTTCATTGCGCCCGTGACACGATCCACAGCGCTTCTTTAGCACTGGCTGCAATTGATCGAAAGTTACCGCAGCGGATTTCTCATTCGATGCTTGGCCTAACGCAGCTCCGCCCAAAAAAAGCACGGCAGCAATCGATCCGTGCATGAAGCTGGCAGACAGAATCGAGTTTGTAGTGATCGTCATGGTGCTTTCGATGTTGTGGCTAATGATTGAAAATGAATTCGCTGGAGTTGAGCATCGCCCAAAACAAATCCACAAGTACTTCTTTGTGGTCCGAACCAGCGCTCAAATTCTTGGAGATACCCAAGCGTTCTTTTGATGTAGGTTGACGTCCAAAGCATCGACCATACAAATTCTCGACGACCGACATCGGATCCTTGTTTCTCGCTAGAAGAGCGTCGATCACACCTCCTTCGGCAATCTTTCCCGAGGTAACGTCGCCGTTGAGCAGGTGCAATGCTTGCGAGAGAGTTGGCGAGGTGGAAACCTCACAACTGCATGCGGTCTCGCGAGTCGATCGACCGAAGGCAGTGAGGAAATAGTCGCGAGTCCGCCCGTCGGCCAACTGTACAGCGCGACTTCCGGGTGGCAAGCCGGGCCATTCATTGGTTACGCCAGTCACCTGATTGATACAATCCAAAAGCACTTCAGCTCGCATTCTGCGAATCTTGCTATGCGAAAAATGCCGCTCGTCCCATTCATTGTCCTTTGTCCGATCCGATGTCAATTGATACACACGAGAGTTGCAAATGTCGCGCACCAGTTCCTTGATGTCGAAGTTAGAGGCCGCGACCCGTTTCCCAAGTTCATCCAGCAACGTCGGGTTCGAAGGTGGATTGCTGATGCGTACATCGTCGAACGGTTCAACAATTCCCACGCCGAACATATGCGCCCAAACGATGTTCGCAATGTTACGCGAAAAACCAGGGTTGTCTTTCGATGCAAGCCACGCGGCCAGCGACTTGCGATAGTCTTCTTCCTCGCCAAACTTTGGAGAATCGCCTCCAAGAAATTTTGGTGCAACCGCACGGTCACCCAGCGGATGACGCATTTCCCCTTCACCCGCATTGTAGACTGCCAACTCGCGAGGATCGACCGTCGTTTTGTATCCCACTTGGCTAAAGAAGGCTGCAAACCCATAGTAGTCGTCCATCGTCCATTGATCGAAGGGATGATTATGGCACGCTGCACATTGGATTCGCGTTCCCAAGAACGCTTGGGAAACGTTCTCCGCAAGCAACTGTGGCGAGGTCTCCGTTTGAAAGTAGTTGCTCGCAGGATTCTCAAACGTTCCACCACTGGCTGGTATTACGTCGTGTAACACATCCGCAACCGTGGCCCCTCCGCGAATTTTTTCTCGCAGCCATTTGTCGTACAGATCCAATCCTTTCGGACTCATCCCGCTCACGGAACGTATTTGGAGTGTCTCTGCCCATTTCATGACCCATAGGTCTGTAAACTCCGGGCGCTTTAACAAAGCGTCCACCATAACCTCGCGCTTGTTCTTCGCCTTATCTGTAACAAAGCGCTGCAGTTCCTCCGGTGTCGGCAACAACCCCAATAAATCGATCGAAACACGACGAAGAAACTCTTCATCACTTGATAATCCTGAGGGTGCCAAATGAAGATTTTTCCAGTGCTCGTAAACGAACTCGTCAATGTAGTTGTTTGCAGAAATTGCAGGGAACACAAATGGCTTGTTGGGGCGAACAATTATGTTCGTGCCCGCTGTGAACTGGTCGAACCGCGCGAGAATGAAGGCAGTCCCAGGCCCGACACTACTAACAAGCCCACGACTGGTCACCGACGCGGCACCTTCGTTGTTGCTCAGAAACACTGCGTCTTCAGTTACATCTCGGTCGCTTCCATCGCTGTAATGAGCAAGAACCATCAACGTTTGATTCGAATCGTTTGAGTCTTTGAATATGGCCTTCTTCGGAAAGACTTCGATCCCAACAGGCAATGGCATAACGCTAGGATCCGGGTTGGATCCTGTCGACAACCAATCGAATAAGACTCGATACTCGCGGCTTCCTTCTTCGATGCGCTGTCCACCGGTGTGTGGCACCTTACCCATCGCCTTATTCATTACCAAACAATCATCAGGAGTTGCCAGATTGATTCGCCTGCCCGCAAACTCACGAGTCAGCCGATGGTAGTCTCCAGCCGGATCGTATCCGAAAAGACTCAATTTGAATCCATCCTTGCCAGCAGCCTGTCCGTGACATCTGCCCGTGTTACAACCCGCTCGAGTCAACACGGGAAGCACGTCGTTGCGAAAGGTCAACAATGGAGAATTCTCGGCTCCGGAAACGGTAACCTTGACGCGTTGATGAAGATCCTCGGTTGAGATGATTAGTTCGGTTTCCCCATCTGCGACCGGTTCGACAATTCCCTCGTGAATGCGGACCAGACCATCTCTTTCGGCTGCAATGTTTGCACTGACGGAAACGTCCGTCGTGCTTCCATCTGGATTGACGATCACAGCAATGATCGCTTGTGAATCGCGAGCAGAAGAAAGCGTGATCGCAGAAGGAGAAACAATCAATTGTTTGGCGGAGGTTGTGTCTTCACCACGCAATGCGGAATGCCCGAACCCAAATTGCAGCAATGCGAGGTATAAAGAGGCTAGTCGTAGTATGAACATCATGAACTCGGAACCTCGAATTAGAAGTGTGACTTCAGTTTAGTGTGTTTAAGCGATGATTTTTTGGTTGTAGACCTTGGTCACAGTCTCGCAACAAGGGAAGTTGATTGCCAGAATCCGTAACTCATGACTTTGGCCTCACTTCGGATTCGCATCGACCGAGCCATCTCCCTCGAGTGGCTGCTTGCGAAGTATCTCCAGTTGAGTCAGGGGCTGGCCATTCGCGTCGAAGACCAACTCACTCGGCTGCACAATTTTCAAGCACCCGCCGCGTCCGATTCGGTACTGGATCTTGTGGCCTTTCCAATCCCCGGTAAGTTCGCAGATTACGTTTGCAAAAAAGCCTAGAGGTGCATCTTGATCGAGTCGAACTTTGAATTCAACGGTGTCATTGCTCTCGGTCACCACAACAGCGTCTGCTGAGACTCGCGATGGCAAACCAACCAAAACAGCCGTCAGATTTGCCGGCAATTCACCAGAGCGATGCAGTGGGATCGTCACGTTGATTTCTGTTCCTGGCGTAGCCATCCGTTTGCCGATCTGCCCCTGAATTGGGGATTCCGCAATAACCAAATCCATGAGCTGAGTCGCAACTTCGGTGCTCCCTTTCAGTGTACTGCTTCGCCCCCCACGGGTACGACGCATGGGGCTGGCCGTGGTTGGTTGCGTTGCCGCTGCTTGTCCAGTGGCTGCAGCCATGGTCGCAGCCGAACTAGGATTTGCAGCCGCTGGTTTAGCTTCTGCGACAGTGGGCCACGTACAACTTTCGACGTCGGGATGCGCGCGAAGTTCGAACACACCGAATGATTTGTCCGCAGCAATCGTGATCTTCTCTGGACCATCCACCCAAGTTGGCAAAAATGGAATCGTCACATCGATCGCCCCCTCGAAACTCTGGCTTCGTTCCACATGAACGATCAACTCCAGGGACCCATCGCGAGGAAGCGCCGTTGGAGTTTGTTCAAATCGAATCTTGTAGGGCGCGGACTCAACAACAGCTATCGCAAGCCGATTGACATTCACACCTTGATAGAGCCTATCTGCTGACTCAGCAAGGAGATCGACTGGTTGTTCAAATTCGCCTAAGATAGTCGGACTTTGCAGGTGAGCACGCGCGATGACTGGTACAAGCTCGGCCCCCATGGGCGCTTCTTCGTCCGCCTCAAACACAACTGGAATCACATATTCATCCTCGCTGGCTCGCCCGAATTGAGCTTTTGTTCCTTCGGGTAAGGTCGGGAAGTAGATTTCCGCTTCTCCCGCCCACCGCTGACGTCGCACGCCGATGAACCCGAGCACGCGGTTGCCGCGTGGGACGCTAACGGTTTGCCGACTCTGATTGCGTCGATCGCGCCGCGGCAAAAAGGCAGCCACCGTCGGCTCGACTCTTCTGGCTTCAATGCGATAGACGTAACGATCACCACCCGAACGGCGCTTGTCGGTTACTTGGAGTAAGTATTGTCCAGTGGCGGGACAGTCCCATACCAGTCCACTGTCTTGCCCCGTGGTATCATCTGCAGATGTTAGAACCGATCCGTCCGCAGAGAGAATACGTATGACAGTATCGGAACGCGAACCCAACTGTGCCGCGAACGCAGCGAACTCGATAGTCGAACCCGCTTCCGCTTGAAAGCGGTAAAGGTCTTTGTCCCCGGGCTGCGAAATGATTCCATTAAAAGCGATAGGCAGATTGGATCCGATAGAACTAACATCGGACAATCGGTCATTCGGTTCTACTTCAATTACATTCTCAAACGAGGATACACGAAATGGAATCGGCGTGGGAGGGCTCAATCCGTCTAGCGTTGGATAGAGGTCTATAGTTCCGACTTCTTGAAAGGTCTTGATTTCGGTCCACTGAGTCGTCGAATCACCCTGGATGGCTAAGGTTGTTGGCTGGTCCACCCTCGCACCCAATGGAAATACAAAATCCGGTCTCGGAAAGTGCCCGAGATGGAGCGCGTATCGAGCATTGTCGTTTCCCTCGATTCCAGAAGCTTCTACCTTTACGATGTAGTCCGCATCTTCCTTCACAAGCAAGGTCACGTAAGGATCTTGCTTTCCAAGCGAAGTGTCGTCAGCGCTGGCAACGACTGTGCCAGAAGTGTCTAGAATCGAAAGCTTCATGTCGGTCAAATGCGAAGCCAATCGAACGCTTTCAATTTCAGCAGAGAGTCGTTGACCTCGCTTCAAAGCCATTTTGTAACAATCGATGTCACCGCTTGCTAACACCCCAACGACGGTATTGCCCGCTGCTACGAGTTGCGACTCGGAAAGACTGTTATTCGGCTCCGCTTCAGCAATGAGGGGCAACGGTGTAACGCGTATGACTCGCAACTCGGAGATTCCTTGTTGGCTTTGAATTCGAAAGGGATGGCTCCCCAACTCACAGTCGTCAGCCGATTTCAATGTTGCGACTATTGCACTATCTGAGACCACTCTAAGGTTTGAACAGGTCAAGCCTGGCCGATAGAAAAGAAAGCTACTCCCTTCCACCAGTCCAGATCCCGAAAGCTTGATATCGAAACTTGTACCGCGTTGGCCGATTCCGGATGCAATTTCTTCTATCCTCGGCCCATCGGCCATTGCGATGCTTAGCAAACCCGCTTCTATGAGCAACCAAGGTCCGAGAAGTGCAACGATCGCGACGATCGAGTTTATTTTGCTGTACATAAAAATCAATTCTTT
>CAMDKL010000095.1 GCA_945900945.1 Pirellula staleyi DSM 6068 | reverse complement strand
TACTCGATGACAAGCGATCGAGTAGCAAAGGTCTTTGGTTTTGTGGCTTTTTTTGCCCAAGAAAGATCTTGGGCAGCGTTGCCAGCGTGGACTAGAATCCGGCAGTGCTCCTTGGGGGCTTGCCACCAAACCCCCAGGATTTTCTAAGGCATGGACTCGGAAAATCATCTTAATGAGGTAGTTTCGTGTAGGGTTGAACTTAGACCTAACGCTTGTTGCGATCTTTTTCGTCAATCTTGACCGAAACGCTCGTGACCTCGCCGATCACCTCCTTTGCGCCAACATCCAAACCCTTTATAGTCTCACCAATTAGGCTGCTAGCAGTAGACAACTCCTGCGTATTGGAGAAGCCCTTGAGGTTAGAAACCAGTTGGTCGTTGGAACTGATGCCTCGCAACTCTGCGACCTGTTGTAACAAAGCGGCGTTGTCCGTCGGATTCAACGGATCCTGGTTCTGTAATTCGGTCAGAATCAACTTGAGAAAGCCGTTCAAATCGATATCGTTTAAATCGATATCGTTTAAAGAGTTAGCCGCTATGCTCGCCGATACGGTTGACGGTTCAATGATATTGTTGATTCGAGTCATCTAAATACCGCTGTTGAAATTGTTGAAATGCAAGCATTCATCAAGTTCGCTTCCGTTCACTCGATCAGAACAATAGCGACAGCGAATCCTAGTGCGACAGGTCAAGTTGAGGAAATAGCAATTGCATGGTGTATGTTCAACAGGCTACGAAATCAAATGCAACGCAATGGATAGCTGTATGGGTATTGGTCGGAGTCAACGCTTTGTGGGGACTGTCCTTTCCTATTATGAAATCGCTGAATTTACAGATGGAGCAGTTCTTCGGACTGGAGAACCATTCCGTCCCTAGTTCCCTCAGCGTGGCATTTTCTTCAGGCATGATTGGAATGCGATTCCTCATGTCGCTGGTGGTGTTATGTTTGGTTTGTCCAAGTCTGGTTGGAAGCGCAAGTAGGGCGGAGTGGCGAATTGGTGGGCTGGTCGGTCTATTGTTCTATTTCGGACTTGTTTTGCAAGTGATGGGATTGGCAACCATCCCCGCTTCTCGCAGTGGATTTTTGACTAGCCTAACCGCAGTATTTACCCCTGTTTTTTCAGCGATCCTGTACCGTAAATTCGTCTCAGTCAACGTCGTTCTTGGAGTCGCGATTGCATTGCTAGGAGTTTCTATGCTTACCGGACTGATCGTCTTCGATTCTAGCGGAATGGGTTTCGCTTCCGACGCGATAAGCAAATGGACGGCAGGGGATACGTTGACTACTTTGGGAGCAGTTTTTTTTACTGGCCAGCTCCTGCTGGTTGATTTTTATGGGAACAGAATCAATTCCACTGCAATTACACCAGGCATGTTTCTCACAGTTGCCTTGGCTGCTGCGTTGACTTTTGCAGTATTGCACACGACCGCATTGGCTTCGACACCAATTCACGCAACCCATGTTTCGCTGGCATGGCGGACACTGTTTTTTTCACCTTTATTCATTGGCATTGTTCTGTTTCTTGCCGTTGTTTGCTCAGTCCTCGCGTTCCTAGGCATGAACACGTACCAGCCCCATATCACCGCAGTTCAAGCTTCAATCATATACAGTAGCGAGCCTGTTTTTGCATCTTTTTGGGCACTTTTTGTGCCGGGACTTTTAGGAACGATCGAAGCCAAAATCGGCTACCCGAATGAAATCCTTTCGCAGCCGCTCATCGTTGGCGGGGCGTTCGTTTTGTTGGCTAACGTAGTAGCCCTTTGGCCGCGTGGGAAAGTCGATTCCAGGGACTAATGGCGTGTGTCGGTCGAATGCTCGCTCCGGGAAGCAGAGCTTCCAGAGTATGCGTTCCCAAGCCGGAGCTTGGGAACGAGGAGTTGCGATACAAGCGAGGTGTCATTGGTAGAGATTCTTTACCCATATGGGTGGGGTGGTCACCCGTGTATACTTCGTCTGAGATTCGCTGACTTTCTAGCGATTCGCAATCGGGAATTTGAAAGTTCGCTACAGGATATCGCATGGGACATTGGGAAAGTGCAGGAATTTCGGCTGACTTTGATGGCGTGGTGCGTCTCTTTCCACTGCCAAATTTGGTTCTATTTCCGCACGTTATTCAAGCCCTCCATGTTTTCGAACCTCGGTATTGCGATATGCTCACCGAAGCATTGGAATCCGATCATCTAATCACCATGGCACTCTTAGTTCCTGGCTGGGAGAGTCAAGTCCAAGGAAAACCAAACCTCGGAAATACAGTCTGTATCGGGAGAATAATCTCGCATACGCCGACCGACGATGGACGTCATAATATCCTCATGGCTGGCCTGCAACGCGCCAGAATTATTGAAGAACTCGAGGTGACCACCAGCTTCCGACAGGCCAGAGTCGAGTTGATACCGGACTACCTTCCAGAGGATTTCAGAGAGTCCGCCGACGAACATCGGAAGACACTCCTAGGTGTTTTCCGATCCATGATCCCCCATGATGCCGAAAATTCAAAAACATTTGCCGACCTGCTTACCCAGCAGCTACCTCTCGGCATCTTGACCGACATTATCGCCTACGCTGTTAACTTGCCCGTTGCTATCAAGCAATTGCTGCTAGGTGAGGCCAACGTCCAAATTCGTTTCGAAACCTTGATCGCCCATTTGGAGCCGCTGCTAGAATCGCATCCCGGCGAATCTAGCGAAACCAACTCTCCTTCTCAATCGTCCGATTTGAACAAGAGTTTCCCACCTCCCTTCAGTGATAACTAATAACACGAGACAATTCGGTTTTTCCAGTTCTGAGGGCGAGTATGACCGATTGCTCTGCGGATAGCTAACGAAGCCGATTTTCATCCGCAGATTGCACGGATTCTCGCAGAGTGAACAAGCTCACTCTAGTACGGTGAGCGATATTCATAAAATTCATCGAAGACTTGGATTAGTCCAACTCCGCAAGGGTAATCCGTTTAGCCCTCAAAGTGGATTACAAGAGTCAAGGTTTCGCTAGGACAACAATGTGTACCCATTATGGTACAATTCGGGTTCTTTCCATCGTATTCCATTCCAGTTAATGAAATTCAGCGTGCTAAGGTTGGTCTATCTAGTCAACTAACTCGCCCGTTCTGGTCTGGAAAGGACACTCAACGTCACATGCTCATGCGGCATCCGCTTCCTGAATTACAATTTGCCTATCGATTGCCTTACGGAGCGAACGTCACCGAACGGGGCGTTCAGTTCACGATCTTCAGTCGATCCGCGACTGCTATGCGGCTTTTGCTGTACAAGCATGTGGACGACCGCGAACCGTCCGAAGTGATCGAATTTGATCGACGTAACGATCGGTGGGGAGATGTTTGGAGTATTTGCCTTCCACAACTTCAACCTGGCCAACTCTACCATTTGCAAGCCAATGGGCCATTCGACCCAGAGTCTGGTCAATGGTTTGACAGCAACGCTCGATTGGTCGATCCGTACGCAAAGGCCCTGGCAGGATGCTGTCAGCACACGACCGATGGCGTTATTCGTCCGCCGAAATGCGTCGTTGTAGATGATTCTTTCGACTGGGAAGGGGATCGACACGTTCGCCGTTCCCTCAGCGACAGCATCATTTATGAAATGCACGTCAAGGGTTTTACGCAAAGCAAGACTTCCAACGTCGAACATCCGGGTACTTATCTTGGTGTGATCGAGAAGATCCCGTACCTCAAGAGTTTGGGAGTTACTGCCGTCGAACTGATGCCTATCCATGAGTTTCCAATTTTGGACGTTCATGGCAATTCACCTGAGAGGCCAAACTATTGGGGCTATGACCCGATGGCCTTCTTTGCTCCGCATCGCGGTTATGCATCGTCAAAAGAACCGGGGGCTCAAGTCCAAGAGTTCAAGCAGTTGGTAAAGGCATTGCATCAAGCTGGCATCGAGGTCATTCTCGACGTGGTCTTCAATCATACCTGCGAAGGTAACGAGCGTGGTCCTGTTTTGACCTTTAAAGGACTTGAAAATCAAGTCTATTATATCTTGAACTCCGGCGGAGCACATTACAGCAACTACACAGGTTGCGGCAATACTTTCAATGGCAATCATCCGATTTGCCGAGAACTCATTTTCCATTGCTTGAGGCATTGGGTTCACAACTACCACGTCGACGGGTTTCGCTTTGACTTGGCGAGTATCCTTTCGCGGGATCGCTACGGCAACCTCATGCCGCATCCTCCGTTGGTCGATTTGATTGCGGAGGATCCCATGTTGGCGGATACCAAGATTATCGCCGAAGCCTGGGACGCCGCAGGCGCGTACCAAGTGGGCTCGTTCGGAGATTTGCGATGGGCAGAGTGGAACGGTCGCTTTCGTGATGACGTTCGGCGCTATTGGCGCGGCGACACAGGCATGGTTGGCGCCATGGCAACTCGACTGAGCGGTTCTTCAGACCTCTACGAGCAGTCTGGTCGAGCGCCGTATTGCAGCATCAACTTTGTGACGTCGCACGACGGTTTTACCATGAATGATTTGGTAAGCTTCAAAGACAAACACAACGACGCCAACGGCGAGGGGAATCGAGACGGGGACAACAACAACTGCAGTGACAATTACGGTGTGGAGGGCCCGAGCAAGAAGAAGAACATAGAAGCAATTCGTGTTCGTCAGATCAAGAACATGATATCCTCGTTGCTTCTCAGCCAGGGGGTGCCAATGCTCTTGATGGGTGATGAGGTGCGTCGTACCCAGCGAGGTAACAACAACGCGTACTGTCAAGACAACGACATTTCTTGGTTCAACTGGTCCAATTTAGAGAGCAGTCCAGACATCCTTCGGTTTACTCAAGCGATGATTGAGTTTCGAAAGCTGCAACCGTCGCTGAGACGGGAGCGATTCCTAACGGGTCGACCGCAAGACAATCGGGGCGTCCCGGATGTAAGTTGGTTTGAATCGACGGGAAAGCCGATTCATTGGGATGCACCGGACGGGACGTTGATTTGTTGGCTTGGTCGTCCGTCATTGGTAGACGATCCAGACGGTTTTGGTCGGGATATTCTCATCATGCTCAACGGAACGCCCGAATCGAAGGTTTTTGCCATTCCACCACAAACACGTGGTATCCGTTGGCGAATGTTTATGGATACGTCGAAGGAGTCCCCCAAGGATGTCTATCCGAACTTGGACGGGCCATTCGCACCAGCCAACCGGCAAATCGAGCTGATGTACCGATCCACTGCCGTCTGGATCGGCGAAGACAAATAGCGATTGAGTGTGAAACACGTAGGTCAGCCTGTCCTCAGGCTGACACGGCGCTGAAAAGGGCCTGACACTGGCCTGTCCTCAGGCTGACACGGGCCTGACGTCCGTCCCACCGCTTCGCGGGTTAAACATGTCGCAATTGCAATGTTTCTTGTCGCGAATCGAGGCGATTGTGGTAGTATGGTCTCTTGATGATCCTACTCGTATTCCTGCAAGCAAATGACTCAGCTGAAACGATCTGTTTTTGTAATCCCCAGCTCCGCTTTGGAAGATTTGCCAACCCGCATGGAGCATGCGCTGGCTGCCGATTTCCTGTGCGCTTGGACCGCTCAATGGGATCCAAGACTCTTAGAATCCCTACGAACTCTTCCCGAATGGAAAAAAGCGGACGGCAGTTCCCTTGACCTGCACGACTCTCTCGTCCTTTGCCCAGATGTGTCCAAGTCCAAATTGGAGGTTTCGGTACGCGAACAACTGGCCATGAACCAGTGTTCGGTCATCGAATCGCAATCCCAGTCGCGTTCCGAACTTGTCCAATCACTTATTGCAGTGGTGTCTCCTACAGCGGATGGGCAAATGCCGTTAAACCGACTGGTACCGCTGCTTACCGATGATTTCTATGCACTGGGCTACGCAGTGCTTCAAATCCAAATCCTGGCCCGAAAGCTGCGTTACTCTTGGAACATCGATTGGATCATGTTCACGGAACAAGTGCTTTCGGCCGCTCGCGCGTCCCTGGCTCAAGACGCTGATGAGACCGAGCGATGGTTACAAGCCAGCTTTGATTCTTTATCGCAAGAGCGAGATCGGTATTGTTCACAGCAAGCCTATTTGCTCGATGTTGTACTGTTGGCTCCAAGTACTTTGGGTCAATCTTTTAATCGTCAGTTGGAAGTGGATCACCCATTCAATGTTATCGCCACATCAGTGCTGTTGGGAACGCTAAAGGAAAAAAATGCAGACGCCTGGACAGGCTTGAGCCATAGGCTGGCCAATAAAGAATGCTCTTTGGTCGGCGGACTTCAGCACGAACGCCCGCACGCCTATTTGTCCGCGTCGTCCATTATACGAGAACTTGGACAGGGTCTCAGATCGTACGCCCAGTGCGGCGTAGTTCCTCCGAAAGTCTTCACAAGATTCCAGCCAGGGTTCCTCGCTTCGTCTCCAATCTGGCTGACTCAATTTGGATACACAGGGGCGTTGCTTGCCGCATGGTCTGAGGGAACAGTCCCCGAAAAAGATCAAGCCAAGATACGATGGCAAGCCTCCAGTGATGGAAAGTCACTCGACACCGTACTCGGGCACGTTTTGGACGCTGCGAGTGCGGCTAGCTACATCGATTTGGCGGCCACACTGTCGACTCAGTTGGACTACCATCACATACCCACGTTGATTCTTGCACATTGGCCAGGAATTCGCGTGGTGGCTTTGGATGACCTAAAGCGTGCCATGGCTCGTACTCCTGCACTTGGGAAATTCCATACAGCCGAAGACTATTTCGCTTCAACGACTCAACCCTATTCGAGCGATAGTTTCCCATCCAATGCATTTAAAGTTCCCATCCCGACTAATGTGAAAATGCAGCATCAGCTTCACAATCGATTGATTGGTTACGAACAACAACGGAGTCAGGTTGAACGCCTGTGGTCGCTCTATCACCTTTGGAACCAAGTTGCTAATCAAGCGTCCAGCACAAGGTTAGCCATCGAGCCTCCACAAGCTGAGGTAGCAGACTTGCTTTCCCAAGTCGATGGCTGGTTTGATGAACCATTTTCCTCGGAGGCATTGAACGATCGAATTGCTCAATGCAGGTCCACTCTTATGGCTCGCATTCAGAGGGTTCTTGCGGATCCCAAGCTCTTGCCACCACAAGCCGATACAACGACCGGCGATCGAGCCTACTTGCTTGTCAATCCATCGAATCATGTCCAACGCGTTTTCTTGAATGGCATTCCCGGTACTGTTGATTCGAGTTCTTGCACAAGGATTTACGCATCGGAATCGGACGCTGGGAAATCGCGAATGGTGATCGATATTCCACCCTTTGGCTTCGTTCGTTTTACGTGTGTGCCTGCAGGTGGCTCGAACGCGGTCACAGGGGCAAAACCAGTCGCAAAACCTGCTTTTTGGAAAAGGATGGCAGGAGCACGATCTGGCATTGCTCAATCCGATTGGACGATGGCAAACGAGTTCATGGAGATCCAGATCGATCCGAAGAAGGGGCATTTGCGATCGGTCTATATTGCAAATAAGCGTGGCAGCCACATGAGCGGGATGACTTCGCTGGTGCGAGGTTCGGCGGATTTGCTTCGCAAATGGGATGACGCAGACTGTATCGAACTGTCCGACATCAAACTCCGTTTGGTTGAGGCGACTCCGTTGGTTGGTATCATTGAGGTTACAGGGTCGTCCAAACACTCCGACGGAACGGTGGCTCGCGTCACAACGAGGTATACCTTATGGAAGGGATCGCGTTGGGTTGACATCGAGATCGTAGCCGAAAACCTGAAATGGGAAGCCTGTAGTTGCGTTTGGCGAACTGCTTGGCAAAATGAGGGAGCAAGTATTTCCGCTTGGCATCAAGGAGTGAAAGGTAAGTTGCAAGCACCGTTACAAGGTACAGTTGAACTGATCGAAATCGATGACGCGGATCACCGTATTTGTATTGCACCGCGCGGCTTGAGTGCGCATCGTCGATCCGGTTCGCGTTTTTTGATTTCGTATCTTCCGATGGACAGCGATGGAAGCACTCGCTCCCGATTTGCGATCGGTCTGGATTGGCCGCGTCCATACGAAACGGCGATCGACCAGTGCGACACGCCTTGGCTCGTCGAAGACAATAGTGGGCTCGGCAAGACAGATTCCGGTGCTTGGTTGGCGCAATGCAATCTTTCGAATGTGAACCTCGCGTGGGACGATTTCAGACCTATCCTGGAACCGAACTTGTCGCCGGCAGGTGAGTCGGAAAATTGGATAGGGCAGCAGGGAGATGCATGCATTTGGCTTCGTGAAATGCAGGGGAAATCGGGTTCGGCCAAGCTCAGCTTTTTCAGAAATGTAGGCGAAGCCTGGCGAGTTGATTGTCAAGGACGGGAATTTGATACACTAACCATTGTGGATGGCCAAGTGGTTGTAGACGTGCGAGCGTATGAACAGTCCCGAATTCTCTTGCGTTGGGAGTCTGGACGAAACGAAGCAAAGGCAACATGAACACCAATTCAGACCAAACCGATTTGACCAATCAGAGCATTGCAGGCTTCTCGATTTTGCATCGCCTGGGCGTAGGTGGCATGTCGGAAGTTTACCTTGCTTTTCAAGAATCGTTGCATCGCCACGTCGCTCTCAAGGTCATGCGAGCAGACTTTGTCGGCTCGAGCGACCACGAACAACGATTCTTGCAAGAGGCACGCGCCGTCGCGTCCCTCATCCATCCAAACATCGTACAGGTTTATGACGTCGGCAAATTCGAATCGATCCACTACATTGCGCAAGAATATGTTCCAGGTAGCAACCTCTTCTCGTACGTGCAACGCCGCGGTGCATTGCCTCTCGCGGAATCCGTTTCCATCCTTTGGCAAGCGACGGCAGCATTGCAAAAGGCCGCTTCGATCGGATTGGTGCATCGCGATATCAAGCCTGACAATATTTTGTTAACGCCGGATGGAGAAGTGAAGGTGGCTGACTTCGGACTTGCGAGAGCTCGGGGCCAGTCGCTCAACCTAACGGCTGTTGGGGTAACGCTTGGCTCGCCGCTCTACATGAGCCCTGAGCAAGTTCAAGGGCTTTCCGTCGATTCTCGAAGTGATTTGTATTCGTTAGGCGCAACTGCATATCACATGCTTACTGGGCGCCCTCCGTTCTCTGGTGATACCGCCTTGGCCCTGGCAATGCAGCATTTGCAAGCAGAACCCGCACGTTTGGAACAACTCAGACCTGATCTTCCCCTAGCACTTGTGAATATCGTTCACCGATTGTTAGCCAAGAGCCCGGATGAGCGTTTCGCAACGGCTGTTGAACTGGCACGTGCCTTGCGAGAAGTTGTTGACGATAGTTTGGCCGGGCAAGCGAATCAGATGGTTCCGTTTGCTGGATTAATTATCGAGCATCAGCATGTCAGCAATCTCGACGTCACACAGGAGCTGCAAAAATTAACAAAGAAAGGCACCGTTTCGAAAATTAGACAGCCATCGCTGGCGAGAACGATTTCTCAAAGATCCGTTTTAGCAATCGGGCCAATACTCGTCGGTTTCCTTTTCGCCTATTACCAGCTGCAAGACGATCTCTTTTCGAATCAAATGACAACGACAGCAGGCGTCCAAAAGCAATCAACCATTCAAAGGCAGTATGCGTTGGCCTTAATTGAAAACGACTTAAAACACTGGAAAGCAATCGCCGAGTTTTTCCCTCCTGTAGATCCGATCAGTAGGAACTATGAGTTAAAGGCCAAGCTGCAGACTGCTAGGTTCCTGATCGAAGGTGAAAACTATCCTCTTGCGGCAAAATTCGTTTCTGGCATTTTGGATTCTCAATATGCGGACAACGTGATTCTCGCAATCGCAGAAATTGAAATGGGGTATCTCAGTAGTCGCGTGGGAGACAAGTCCGCAATCAAATACTACGAAGTCGCAGCGGGCCGAATGTCGCAATTGGATATCGAGAAACAAAAGCTGATTAAAGATTCCTTGCCAATTAAAGTACGTGTAGCCTGGGAAGATGAAGACGACAGGTCCCGGCAAGATGAAAGCAGTCCATCTAGCTAGCGTCCGTCCGGAAATTTGGCAAAACCGAATTGATTGGGAGTACTAGCTGTTCCGCTCAGGACATGATCGCGGTGATTGGATTGCCGTAGTCAATATCAAGTCGCTTTCGACCCTTAATCTCAAGACGCCGTCCCTCCAATCCCATCAAATGCATTACCGTCGCATGCACGTCGGTGACATAGTGTCGATCCTCGACCGCATGAAATCCCAATTCATCCGTCGCGCCATGCACGACTCCTTTGCGAACCCCGCCACCTGCCATGGCAATCGAAAATCCATAGGGATGGTGGTCTCTGCCATTGGCTCCCTCCGCGCCGGGTGTTCGGCCAAACTCAGTCGCAAGCACTACTAAAGTTTCATCCAGAAGCCCTCGCTGTTTGAGATCTGCTATCAAACCCGCAATGGGTTTATCGATTTGCGCAATTTGCTCTCGATGTCCTTTTTCCAAATTGCTATGCGCGTCCCAAGCTCCGGCACCGCCATTGCTTCCGTGGAAAATCTGCACGAAGCGCGTCCCTGTTTCGACCAGTCGACGAGCGACTAGGCATTGTCGGCCAAACGTATCGGTGGGAGCTGTGTTGACTCCATACAGTTGATGAGTATCCACCGTTTCCTGCTCGACATCCACCAATCGTGGAATCGACGACTGCATCCGAAAAGCGAGTTCGTACGAAGCAACCCGAGCACGAAGTCTCGCGTCGTCGATAGATTCCACTTGTGCTAGTCGATGCAATGAGCGGAGCAAGTCGAAGTTGCCCAGTTGCTCCTCACGGTAAACACTCGAACCAGGCGATGCGTATGGCAATGGATTGTTTCGATCAACCGACAGAGGCACACCGGCGAACTCAGGGCCAAGGTAATTGCTGCCGTGCCCGCCTGTTCCACCGCAACAGTCCGCCAGGGGTGTTCCCAACACAACGAATTGCGGAACGTCATCACTGAGGCCAGCTAGACCATAGCGTATCCAGCTACCGATGGTCGGAAATTGTCCTTCTAGTGCATGCCGACCGGTATGAAACTGCAACTGTGCTCCGTGGTCGTTGTCGGTCGTCCACATGCTGCGTACGATCGCTAATTCATCCGCAACGCTTGGCAAGTGCTGAAACCAATCGCTCATCAGAAGCCCACTCTGCCCACACGCTCGATATCCTGCTTGCAAGGGATAGATCGTTGGCTGAACTTTGTGAAGACCAGCGACGAACTCGCGAAGATTGTCGCGAATGAGCGGATTGTTGGCCGCGTCCTTGTAGGGTGTTTCTGATATCGACTTGCCCGCGTACTTATTGAGTTCAGGCTTGGGATCAAATGACTCCAAATGACTCATACCGCCCACGAGAAAGATCCAAATGACACTCTTGGCACGCGGCTTGAAATGCGGGTTGCCATCCGGTGGGCTGGACGCAGGTTCGCTTGAAACGTCCAGTTCTTCCGCTAGGCTAAAACGATTACCCAACAAAGTACTCAATGCAATTCCAGAAACGCCAGTCCCTAGATGCGCCAGAAAATCTCGACGGGCATAGTCTTGATTGATCATGGATGCCCTACCTCGGCTATCGAATGGTTACAAAGTCGTGATGATTAAAAAGGACATTGACTAGATTCTCGCGAGTACGGATGTTCGGATCCGGCGAAGGCGCAGGTTCGAATGGCTTGCTGTTTGGAAAGGCTGTCAACGAAGCGGATGAAAGTAGTCGCGTCTGAGTTTCCAAAAAGCCCATGCATTCGTCTAGTTCTGCGCTGCTTGGCAGTCGACACAGGATAGAACGGAATGCGTGACGAATAAAGTGATCAGGCTGATCCAGCAACGCAGTATCTTTCTGAAGCCATCGATTTGCAAGTCGACGCGATTGACTAATCAACAGTTCGCTGTTCGATAACGCTAACGCTTGTTGTGGCACAATGCTTTCGGTTCGGCGGTAGCATTCGTTTACATTTGCCAAGTCAAATTGCCGGAGAAAAACGGTATTCTTTTCTTTCGAAGTTCGAAAGTAAAGACTTCGGCGAAAATTGGACGATTCTTGATTCGGGTCAATATCGGGGCCCCCCAGCGCGACATCTAGACTACCTGAAATCGATAACACGCTGTCTCGTACCACTTCCCCCTCCATGCGCCGTATTGTTGAACCGACATACTCAAAATGAGTAACGCCTGTGGAGTACGGTGCACTTGCCTGACGATACGTCTTACTTGTAACCATCAAGCGATGCAAATCTCGAAAACGCCAACCATCTTTCACAAATCGCACCGAAAGGTAATCCAGCAAATCTTGGTACTCGGGCCTGGGTGAACGCAGACCAAAATCAAACATATTGCCAACGATCGGCTGTCCAAAATGACGAAGCCAAAGGTGATTCATCGCCACTCTGGCTGTGAGAGGATTCGCGTCCGATGCGATACTCTTGGCCAACCGCAGCCTTCTGCCGGTCGAGGTTTTTGGGTATTGCTCGCCCGAAGCCGTAAACTCAGCCGTCGGGCTGCTTAGGAATGCAGACTTGGCTTTTTTGGCAGCTGCACGTTTCTCTACAAGCACTTTTTCAGCGGCTTCTAGGCCCTTTTTCTTGCCGTCGGTTGCTTTGGCTTTAGCAACGACCAGAGTTTGTGTAGCAAGCTCACTTTCTGCAACCGCCAGTCGCCAGATACGCTCCGTGAGTGACGCCGCCTGCCTCATTGATTCTAGTTCTTTGGCTTCGAGATTGTTTGCGATGCCCGCCAACTCTGCTTCCCTGCGAGATTGGATGAAATCGAGCTCTTTGAGAACGGCGTTAAGCATAGCAATTGTCGCCGATCGATCCGCTTCGGTTGTTTCCGATGTGAAGCCAGATACGGCTTTGGCGGCCTTTTCGATTGCCAAATCAACGTCTCGCTTCTTAGCATCGTAAGCAAATTGCTGCGAGTGAGGAAACCAAGCTGCGACGGGCAACTCGAGGGGCGAACTGGAAACAGCCTGCCCACCGAGAAGCGTTGGCAATCCCGGTTCAAGCGGGTGAGTCGTATCGGGATTCTTTTCGTTACCACGAACAAAAAGATGCGTCGGGGTTGTAAGATGCTTGTCAAAAACTCTGGCCATGGACTCTGTTGCTCCCGGGCTGAGTAGAGAGCTCGGAATGGGGTCGATGCGAATATCGTGTGGTTCCAAGAAAGCTCTAAATCGATAGTAGTCCTTCTGCGAAATTGGGTCGTACATGTGATTGTGACATCGAGCGCAATTCATTGTCGTGGCCAGAAACGCTTTACCGGTGTGTTCAATCGTGTTTTCGATCCAGCTGTTTCGACTAAATTTGTACCAATTGCGAACCAAGAAACCGGTAGCACGGATTGTGCTCGGGTCCTCTGGAGCCAGTTCGTCCCCTGCGATCATTTCGGTAATCATGCGATCGTAGGGTTTATCAGCGAGAAGCGAGTCGACGATCCAATCCCGCCACCGCCACATGTGAGGTTGGCTCTCACGAATCTCGGCACCATATCCATCCCAGTCGCTATAGCGGTATACATCCATCCAATGCCTCGCCCATCTCTGCGCATGTTCGGGAGAAGCAAGCAACCGGTCGACGATCGTCGCATATTGCTCATCGGATGGATTTGCAGTGAACTGATCTATTTCTTCAATCGAAGGTGGGATACCGACGAGATCCAGATAAAGGCGGCGCAGCAGCGTTGCAGGATCCGCCTGCGGCAAAGGATGTTGCCCCGTCTTCGTCTGGTGCATCGCGATGATTTGATCGATTGGGTTGCTGCTCCAACTGGTAGGCTCGGGAGTGATCGCATGTGGAATCTGGTACGCCCAATGGTCGGCCGGTCGGAATGGCTCCGGCTCCTCAGGCATTATTGCCCCATCGGTTATCCATTGGCGAAGGATTTGGATTTGCGTCTCCGAAAGTGGATCCCCGTCCTCAGGCATCCGTTTGATGTCCGTAGACATTCCTTCGATCGCCTGAATCAACGGACTCCCTGCAAGGTCGTTAGCGATCACCGACGGTCCTCGATCACCACCTTTTGTAATACCACCAGAGAAATCGAGTCTTAAGCCACTTTCGCTACGGAGCGGTCCATGGCAAAGGACGCATCTGCTTTGCAGAATAGGTTTGACATCTTTGGAATAGTCAACTGCCAGTAGCGAGTACCCGAATCCGTGCCACATCCAAATCATCAGAACGGCCCAGAAAAAAACTGTGCAAACGGACTGATTCCAACGCGAAACGTCGCGCAAGGATCGACAGTGTGCGGTTCTGATTTGGAAATGAAATATGCTGATCATACGTTGCCATCCTGCGGCAGGATTGTTGATGGCACTAGGGCAGGGAGCTCAAACACCGGTTTGAACACATTGTCAGTATAGTCTCAATACCGGCAGCACGTAGGTCCGGCTGTCCTCAGCCGGACATCCTGATTCCTAAACAAACCGATCGCTCAAAGTCAGCCTGAGAAAAGGCTGCCGTACGTGGAACTACAAAATTTGCTCCCATCCATCCCAATTTACCTTGAACTCCAAGCGATAGATGGAAAAGGCTTCCGGCCTAACGGGGCCTGACGGGAGTGAACGTGCCCCCATTTTCCTTTGCGATGTTCTCAAGCGTTGCATAGCCAATTTGGCTGTGCAACAAAACAGTGTGGATCGGAACCAGTGTTTTTGCATCGCCATCGGAGTCCAGCTTTCTATTCCAAATTCGAAGATCTTCGACGGTGCTGTCATTGATCTCGCCGTCCGATAACAAAAAGATTGCATCCGGCTCCAACTTCATCGCGATACCGACGGCCGAAGCCGGAAATGTCTGCCTGCCGTGCTCGATCGAGCGAATCCAATTTCGTAATTGGTCCACGTTCTTTTTGACCGCCTTAAGAAACTTTCCTTTGGGAGGCGGGGTACCAAACATGGGATGGGCTGTGGAGTCAAAGCTGATAACGAAAAAATCTTGATCGGATGACAAGGACTGAATGGCTCGGATCAGTTCTTTGCAGAGGGCCTCCCATCGAGGGCCACGCATTGAGCCGGACGAATCGATGACGAAAACAAATCGATTCCCTTCCGCTTGAGCGCCAAAAAAGGAAGCTTGCGATTTTGACTTTTGAGTGGCGCCATCGTTTGTTCCGCCATAGTTTGCCGCCTCGGCAACTTGGGCCGCGACGCCGCTAACCACCTCGCTGCGACTGAACGAGGACGTCATCGTGGCAAAAGGGGATGAAATGTCGGCGGACATAGCAGACAAAGCGATCGTTGGATCGACCGAAACCAACGGACTCAGTGCCGTCGCTTCTAACACAAAGTCAAGTTGCGAGACCTCCTGTCTATCGTCCTTAGAAGCGATAGCCAGTTGCAACGATCTTCGGTGTTCGCCCTGCGCGGATATCAAGATGAAGGCGAATGTCAAACACAAAATCAGATGAATGCAAGTACTAATTAAAAACGCAATTAGCGATTTTGTACGAGGCTTGGAGAACCAACTAGGGTTTAATTGCATGGTCAATCATCTCGTTACCGATTGCCTTTGGCTGGGCGTTCTGGGCGAGGTATGAATCGGTAGGTTCCACCATTTTCTCCTGCAACTTGTCTCATCTGTTTCTGAAATTCATCTTGGAAAAAATGCACAACATGAATTGGGACTTTGGGCATTCCTACGGACAAAATATCATCGGATCGATTGGCGCGTCGAAGGAATTTTGCGACATCGACCTTGGTATCGCCATCAAATAACAGGAAAATTCCATCCGGCTGCATGGCAATTGCCTCGACAAGCGCGTTGTTGGGTGGCAACCCCTCCTTTTGTACCTGAACCCGACTCAACCAGTCTATTGTTTTTGTCAAGTTTTCGGGTTTTGCGTAAACAGGGTATCGTTCGAGGACTCCGGATTCGAAGACCATGGGATCGATTTCTTTTCCAAAAAAGCTGATGAAGTAGCGTTGCTTTGGCTTCATGGAAGAGAGCGATCTGACGATCTCCTTTCTCGCTGCTTCGAAGGCGCCATCGCGCCGCATGCTCGGCGAACTATCCACAATGTAAACAAACGTGTTGCCGGTTGCCTTGACACCAAAGAACTCTGCTCCTGATAGCATTTTACTGCCCATCATTGACGACTGAGCCGAATCGGATGCCGATCCTTTGACAGCCGAAGAAACCGTAGGTGTCGGCGATGGGTGCGCACCAGCCTCGATCGAAACCTTCGAAAGCGAAATCTCGGTGACCAGTTCCGACGGGATTGGCAGTGATGTGGATTGCATTAGCTCAGAAGTGGTCTCCAGCTCAGATATCATTTCCATAGGCGTTTCAAGCAAAACATTTTCTGCCTCTATCGACGCTGAAACGATCGACAAAAGCTTCGGCTCTTGTACCACGGTGATAGCGACAACGCTCAAGCAGATGATCACGACGACATGCAAGCACAGGCTAACCCAAACGTGCGGAGCCTTCCACCAAAGCTTGGGCCTGTGGCTATCCGACTCATGGCCCATGTGGATGAGTGAAATTGGCAGCTCGTTCGGAAGCTCCTCGACCTTGTTCAGTTCGCTGCTAACCGCCAGGACGTTAAAGAGATCGTTGACCCTATCGAGTGATTCGATAGCGGCTGGTGACTTGGAAACATCGGTCCGGATAGCGCTCAGTCGCGACTCAGCTGCTTTTTCCATTCGCGCCCATGGGGACTCTATTCGGTCCGCTTCGTGCCGGATGCAGCCATCTTCCGAATTGACGCGATCAGCATCGGCCAGGACAACTGGCTGATCGATTCGAATCGACAGGGTTGGGATTTCGGGCTCCGAAGTCGAATCGTCCTGGTCCTCCAGATTGAGGAGATCCTTACCGCCCTTGAATTGGTGCGATTCTAGTTCCAGCCACTCATAAAGCGTTTCAACATTTCCGTTTTCGGCCTGAACCATTGCGGCCTGAAGGCTGGCGGCGGCAGCTCTGTAGCGCGCAGCCCGCTCATGGTATTGGAAAGCTTGTAGAGTCAGTCGGCCTCGCTCTAAAAGTTCCTCTGAGGACGGTTGCGGATTGGACGGGCGAGTCATAGGGAAATGATCTACCGGAAGTCAAAACGAAAAAGAACTTTTCGCATTGTCCAGTCCCGGAGATTCTACGTCAAGAATTTTTCACCGTGTCAAAATGAAACATTCTCAAAATTGAGGCTAACACGAACGTTTCGGTAGAATCGGGATTTCAACGAGAGATTTTCGGCGGTTTTGGTCTTCCCAATTCAGCAGCAATCCGTCACCATAATGGCCCCCTCGGACCATCCGATTTCAATATCTCCATTAAAACGTGTCGATCAGATCATGAGCCAGCAGATTCTCCAATTGGTTGAGCAGTCCTCCCTCAAGGAGAAAGTCGATGCGTTTGGCATCGGCGACACGGTCGATGTTCACACTAAAATTCAGGAAGGCGTCAAAGAACGCATCCAGATTTTTAGTGGCATCGTAATCGCCAAGAGCGGTTCTGGCACTCGCGAAATGTTTGTCGTTCGGCGTATTGTTGCTGGCGAAGGTGTTGAGCGCAAGTTTCCTATTCACTCGCCTCGCATCGACAAGATCGAGGTCAAACGTCGATCCGTTATTCGTCGTGCTAAGTTGTACTTCTTGAGAGAGCGAAGCGGTAAAGCTGTTCGGCTCAAAGAACGTCGGATCAAGTAATTGTTGCTGTTAAAACAAAAAGCCGATGCACTTTGCATCGGCTTTTTTTTTCATGGGCAAGTGGTCAGTTCGACTACTTGCTTGTGAAGTCTAGGTACCAGAGTCCATCATCCCATTCGAGGGCGACTTTACGCCATCCGAGTGGAACTTGTGGGTAGGGATAGAAGGGTCCGATGTATGGCCATGCCGAAGCGCTGTATTGCTTCGGATATGTCACTGCGGAGTAGTTTGGATACGCCGCATAGCTCGGCCATGCGTAGCTAGGCATGTTTGGCTGGTCATAGCGAGGTGTACCACCGCCGTAACCAGCTCCGCCTTGCATAGGCATTGGAGCACCACCACTGGTACCCGACATCGGAACACCCATTGATCCGTTTGCCAAAGCGCTCGGTGCGAAAGCTCGTGGAGCACCGCTACCGACGACTGGCATCGACGAGGGTGTTGCAATCTCGTTGCTCACTTGTCGCACACGACCGGTAACGGTCACATCGTCAATGACTTTGCGAACCCCCGGCGTGTTTTGAGCAGTCCCAAGAACCAATTGTTTTTGCTCAGGCGTCGCTACAACGCCGCGAGCCCAAACTTCCCCACCGACAGTGGAGATATCGAGTTCAAAATTCCTGAGGTGTCCATTATTCTTTGCACTTCCGAGTCGTCGCAAAATTTCGGACGTAATACCTGCATCGACGGGCGATACGAGTGATAGGCTTTCGTCTGCGAATTTGGTTGGTTCTGTCAGCAACGCTGGCGAATCAACCGGAGTGTCATTCGCCGAGGCAGGCATGACAGAGTTATTCGACGGCAAAAACGTTTCGAACGCTGGCTTCGCAGGACTTTGCTCCAGAACACTTGCGTTGTTCAGGACCATTTTTACACCCAACGTGGTGGAAGCGACTTTAAGTACGCTATCCAATTGGGCTTGATTTGCAACAGTACCACCGATGACAACTTTGCCATCGTCGACACTGAGGTCGATGTCGAAACCTTTGAGGGTTCCGTCTGTTTGCTTTTGTTTGAGTGTGGAAACGATGGCATCGGCGATCTCGCGATCTCCACCGAACGCCGTCAATGGAGCACCGGCGGTCAGCGAGGCGATCGCCATGCCCAAAAAGAATCGACGCATGGAAACCCTCCTACGGTTTGTTTTGCGGGAAAAACGGCGCTTTGGAGCTGTTGTCTAGTACCTGAGCACCTGCAAACTTTCCTGACCGGATCGACTGCGAGTGGACTACCAATCGTCAAACGAATATTTGCTAACACTTTGTTAGCGAACTCGCTGAACGGGGCCCCCCTCGTACGACCAGACACCTGGTTTGCGAATACCGTATGTTTCGGCAGAATGGGCCGAAGCGCGAAGTGTTTTTACCAATTTTGAGACTCTTCGCGATGATTCCAAAGAATCCTGCAAGAGCATGCCATGCAAGGATTCGCCAGTTCCGCCAATGCCCCTGCGAGTTATAATCGGAGCGATCGCTAACGAATTCCCACTCCCCTTAAATTGACATCATGCCTATTCAGATTCTCTTCCATCATTCCGACTCTGTCAGGATTTGCGATGTTCGGCGAATGAAAAAAGCAATTCGTAGCATTGCGACTGATTATGGGTGGACGCACGGTGACATCTCCATTGCGCTCATGAACGACCTCGAGATTCGCGGGTTAAATAGCAAGCATCTATCGCATGACTATGCTACGGATGTTATCAGCTTTGATCTTTCCAGCAGCGATGATTTTCTAGAAGGGGAAATTATTGCTAGCATTGAAACTGCCGATCGAGAAGCCAAGGATCACGGCTGGCAAGGAGACGACGAATTGTTGCTCTATGTGATCCATGGGATGCTGCACATCATTGGCTTACGGGACAAGAAAACGAAAGAGACGCAAATCATGCGAGAAGCAGAACGGCACTACCTCCAGCAATTCAATCTGTTTTCCTAGAAATTGACAGCTCGCGACGAAGCGGGTTGTGAATTATCGAAGTTTGGCGGAATGGGTTGATCGAACGGATTCCAAGCAATCGCCCAACTCGCGGCTAAGCGATTCCGATCCGGTCGCCATCAATTCGCCGTCCCACGGGTCGAACGGTCGGCCATTTTGTTTGGTCAGGATCGAACCAGCTTCGGTTGCAATGAGCGAGCCGGCTGCGATATCCCAAACCTTGAGAAATCCAGCCCAATACGCATCAAGCCGACCTTGAGCTACGTAACACAGATTGAGTGCGGCTGAGCCAAGACGGCGAACACTTTGGCTGCGGACTAAAACCTCCACGAATTGGGCAATCTCCACAGAGTCCCTTTGAATTTGTGGTGGAAAGCTTGCCGCGATTAACGCAGAATACAATTTTGCGCAGCCACTGCATTGCAGTTTCCGACCATTGACTGTCGCACCGTGGCCCAGCGATGCGGCATACATCTCATTGGCCATTGGATCAAAGACTACTCCCAGTACCGACTTGCCACAATTCATCAGCGCGATCGAGACGGCAAAATTTGGCAATCGATGTACGTAGTTGACTGTTCCATCCAGCGGATCGACGACCCAGAGCCAATCCTCCTGCGACATCGCGGTTCGATGGACGGTTGAGATCGAAGACTCTTCGCCTAGAAAATGATGGGTAGGAAAAGCGGCCAGGATTCGATTTTCAATGCATTGTTGAGCCGCAATGTCAGCATCGGTAACCAAATCCTTCGGCGATTTTTCCTTGACCGCAGCGGTTTCAAGCATTTCACAGAGGATCTCACCAGCGGATTGAGCCGCATCCGTTGCAATCTGCATTGCTTTTTCTAACGAAAAATCCATGTCAAATTTCTGATCCAAATAGAGGAACTATCTCAGTATTTCCCGCCTGCCGGGTGGGAGTTGCGTTGGTTTCTTATCTCGTTGGTTGTTGCATCGAGTCTGACTTGTTATCGTTTACGAAGCCCCAGGGTGGCCTGATGGAATCGCCGCCAATAGTTGAACGAACGGCTTTAATACAAGCCCGAAGCGCAAGCGAGGGATGGTTTCGACCTCTCGCTTGCGCGTCGGGCTTGTATTTCCATCAGCCCAGCCCCCAGGCCATGATACGTATCGTTTCTCGCATCATACAGAGTTTAAGTCGATGAGTTGGGATCTTCGAGATAGCACCGCACAATGGAATGCGCCCCATTGGTCCGTGGATGTCGCTTTGTCACAAGAATCAAGTCAGCCATTGGTTCAAATTCATGATTCTTGGCAACATCGGTTGCTAAGTATAGCAATCACGCCAAGCGAACAGCAGGTAGATCATTCCGCCGCTAGAATGCCATTTGGGGACGCCTATGTCCGACAAGCGGACTTGATCGCGATTTTTCCGGAATTGGCGCCATGGCGATTCGGTTATCAAATGGACATTCGTCTGATGGCTGACGCTCATCCTAATACTTTGGCGATGGAGATTTGGTTGAGTATTCAGACTTCGCTCCTCGATTCTCACCCGCAACTGGAATTGCAATTGGAAGGCGCTCGGTTCAACGCCATGGTAGATAACTGTTGGACGAGCGATTCCTCTCGCATAGGACTGCTAATTCACCCTCTGGACCAACAGGACTGTCACATAGAGCCAGAGGGAGAAGGACTTGCCATGCGAGTATTTGGTCGGTTCATGGAAAAGGGAGTTATTCGTCGAATGCGATTTCGACTGATTGCTGCGCTCGAGCCGGTATCTGCCGTCTATTGGCGGGATCGTTTCGATGAGTTTTCGAATAGCCCGCTGCCACTAACAACGTAATCGTTCTACAATCCCAGCTGGTAAAAACACTACGTTTCTTTGTGGAGTGGATATTGACTACGAAAACAGCGACTAAAATCACCAAACGGAAAGAGCTCAAAACTCCAAAAGCCAAAGCGAGTAAGACCAACCCAACAGCGACCAACCCAACGGCTCCGAAAAAAGTCCGCAATGAGACGGTCAAGTCTTGGTATGACTATCCTCAACTGTACGAGCTTGGGTTCTTAAAAGAGACGCCGAAGGAGTCCAAGTTCTTGGAAGCGGTATTCAAAAAGTATGTTCCGTTTCCGGTCAACCGTGTCTTGGAACTGGGGTGCGGCTCAGGTCGGTTGGTTTGTGATATGGCGACTCGTGGTTTTGCCATGACCGGCCTGGACCTCAATCCGACGGCTTTGGAATACTGCAAAAAAAAGCTAAAGAAGCTCGGGGTTAAGGGAGAGGCAGTGGTCGGTGACATGACGAACTTCAAGTTCGATCAGCCGTTCGATGCCGCCGTCAACGCTATCAATACTTTTCGCCATTTGGAATCGGAAGAAGCGGCTCTCGCGCATTTGAATTGTGTTGCCGAGCACCTCAAGCCAGGCGGTGTGTTTGTACTTTCGCTGCATCTGCTACCCAACGACGGGGATCTTTGGGGGACAGAGCGATGGGCCGCCTTGAATGACGATCTGTCGGTCTATTATGCACTGACCGTCGTCGAAACCAGTATGAAGACGCGATTGGAAAAACTGAGGATTTCGATGCTCGTCAAGAAGAAGCAAGAGTCCTTTCGGTTGTCCGACCATATTACGTTGAGGATCTATACGGCTCCGCAGCTAAAGAGTCTTCTAGCAAAGGCAAAGAAGCTCAAGCTGATCGCGATCCACGACTTTTGGTACGACATTGAATCAACGCAGAAACTCAATGCCGAAGCGGTTGATACCATTTTGGTACTCCAGCGAGTCTAGGAGACCCAAAAGAATCCGACGAAACGAGACGATTCCTGAACGATCGGTCACTATCGAATTGCACTGATGCTGAATGACTCAAGGGACAGTTGGCTTTTAAAAGCCAACCGTCCCTTGGGTTTTCCCCCTACCACTCGTTCACAGCTTACGCTGTACGCATTTAAATCCTTGGTGAATCATCGTCCCCATTCAAATTTGGGTTTCGAGTCGTAGTTTGCCCGCTTGTCCGACGAGCCCTCTGTGGAGCGATTCGGGTTGGCTGGCACTGTTTCGGGAGTGATGTCTTGAGCATCTGGTCTACTCTCTGGAGCAGGTCCACCCGGTGTCAAGCTGGCTGGACGAGCTTGAGCGTTCGCGTTGCCAGGATGTTGTATGTAGGGTCCGCGGCTGATAACTTTGGGTCGGCTGGATCCGTAGTTCATGAACTTGGCCGAGTCCCGTTCACGAGCTCGTTCGTGAGCATCCCAATAAGCTTTCTCGGGCCACAGTCCTTCTTCGAGTGCAATATTGTTGTATTCGAGCAACGATCCTTTGAGAGCATGGATTTCGACTAAGGACTTGTTGTATTCCGCTAGAGCTCGAGAGTAACTTTGTCCGGCAACGGAACGGGATTGCTGCGCTCGCAAATACTGATCCATAATTTGAGCGTTAATACTTCCTCCAACTTCAAACGGAGCGTATTGAATTTCGACCAGTTTCTGTGCGGCATTGACTGCTTGGTATTGTTGGGTCATTTGCTTGTGCAAGCCATCCACTTGTTGCCAAAGCGTGGACAGTTTGTTGACCGCAGCAATTTCTTTGGCTTCAAGGATCCTGTGTTC
>CAMDKL010000094.1 GCA_945900945.1 Pirellula staleyi DSM 6068 | reverse complement strand
CTCTTGAGCCAGTTTTTCAAGCAACTTGTCGCGATCCGTGTTTTCGATCAAGCGAACCCAGGGCTCAATGTCGGACGAAAAGACTACTTGTTCGGAAGGTGCCAACGTATTAGGCGTTGGAATTGTAGGTAGTGCTTCAAGCCATTTTCCTGCGCCAGCTACGTAAACAGTCGAAAGCGCAGAGGATCCAATGATAAAACCCCGTCGATGGTAGCTTTTGTTCATCTTGAAAGTCCTAGAAACAAGAACGGTATGTAAAGTAACTGCAAACGAACTTGCCGAGCAAAACATAAGCATAACATCTTTGAGGAGATAATATTTCAATGTCTAAATCTCCGGAAGAAGAGTCAATTCCGACAGAATCCGAACAGAATGCTTGACAGACCAAGAAAATCATTTGTCGCTACGACGGAGGCATTGTGGTCCGCTAAAATGTAAGTAGTGTCGAACAACCAACGAAACTTCCGCTTTTGATTTCGAATCCGCATAAATGGTTCGCTCCTTTAATTATTTATTGTTCGCGTTGTCGGGACTTTTTCCCGCTGGTCTTGCGTTCGCGGATAGACCGAATTTAGAAAGCGTTAGAAATGCCCAGCAAATTCGCGATAGCTTGCAGCGGCAATACCAAACGCTATGGGATGGCATGTCCGCTGACGCAAAAGCCGGTTACCGCCATTTAGTTGATAATGTTTACCTACCCTCCGATTTCGACGAGGAAGTTCTTCAAAAGCTGGACGCCGTCGAATACGCCTGGAAACTCTCGGATGTACCGCTCGAATCTAAGTCGCGCGTAAATACTTGGACAGCCTACGGCCTAGCCCCACGTCCCGATGATCCGACCAAGCCGCTGCAGTACGTCGTAACGGACGACAAGCGGTATGTTATGAACTGCTTCGCTTGCCACGGTGGCAATCTTTTCGGTGCGACTTATCCGGGGGCTCCCAATACGACTTACGCACTGGAGTCTTTGATTGAGCAAGTCCGAAAAATAAAGTTGTCGTCGGGAAAAGCGCTCGGGCACATGGACATCGGCTCGGTATTCATGCCGCTTGGAAAGACGGTGGGCTCCAGCAACGCCGTCATGTTTGGTGTGGCACTAATGAACTTTCGAGATAGGGACCTCAACGTCCAGGTCGGTCGCACACCAGCTAAAATGGTAAACCACGACATGGATGCGCCTCCCTGGTGGCACTTCCACCGCAAGCACCATCTTTACATTGATGGCTTTGCCGAAAAGGGGCATCGAGGCCTTATGCAGTTCATGCTCGTCCGACAAAACGGACCTGAGCAATTCAAGAGTTGGGAAAAAGACTTTAGCCAAGTCTATGAATACATTTCAGAATTGCGGCCACCGAAGTATCCGCTGCCTTTGGACAGGGGCATGTCACAACGTGGCGAACAAATCTTTACCGATAACTGTGCCTCGTGCCACGGAACGTATGGAGAGAATTCGAGCTACCCAGAACGACGTATCCCGATCGATGATATCGGAACAGATCGCGTACGATTGGATGCATTGAGTCCCCAACATCGAGAAAACTATGGTAGGAGTTGGTTCGCAAATCTTGGTGGCCAGGATACGATCGCGGTCGTCGATGGATACGTGGCGCCGCCTCTTGATGGCGTATGGGCTTCTGCTCCCTATTTGCACAATGGCAGCGTTCCAACGCTTTGGCATATATTGCATCCGGAGGAACGGCCAGGACTTTGGCGACGAATCGAGCTGGGATTGGATAACCAAAAAATGGGTCTGCTGGTCGATTCGCTTGACGAAATTCCAAAACGCCTGAATTCTGCGGAGCGGCGTTGGTACTTTGACACAACTCAGCCTGGGAAATCCGCTGCCGGACACGACTATCCCAATACCTTAACCGAAAACGAAAAAGTCGATTTGCTCGAGTTTCTAAAATCGCTATAGTACAGTTTGCGAGCTAGCGCCCGCAGTTCAGTATCAGCAAGAACCATTTGGACACACCATGAGCAGCGAACCCATTGTAGACTCCCGATCCATGGATGTTGAGGTTGCTATCCGAACTCGCCGATCGGTTCGAGGCTTCACGAGCCGGACTGTCACACCGGAAGCGATGCAGCATGTTTTTGGGCTTGCTCAGCTATCGCCATCGAACTGCAACATTCAACCGTGGCGAATATTTGTTGCGTCTGGTGCGGCTCGCGACCGGTTGCGGCAGGCTATGATTGCACAGGTCGAACGCGGTACGCCTCCCAACCCGGACTTCGAGTATCCCGACAGATTTGAAGAGCCTTTCCGGAAACATCAAATAGCATGTGCCGTTACGTTATTTAATGAGATGGGAATAGGTCGGGATGACAAGCCTGGACGAAATCGCGCGTTGCTTCGCAATTTCGAACTTTTCGACGCCCCGCATGTTGCGTTTCTGGGAATGAATAAGCAATTTAAAGAACCGGTTTCGCTAGATCTGGGCATTTATCTGCAGACACTCATGTTGGCAATGACAGCTCGTGGTATCGCATGTTGCCCACAGGGAAGCATGCGAAGCTATCCCGATATTGTTCGACACGAATTCGGAATTTCCCAAGAGATAGGCATCCTCGTAGGGCTTTCGTTTGGCTACGAAGACTCCTCCGTCGCTGCCAATCGGACGCGGATCGATCGTTCGCCGCTCGCCGAAAATGTTGTTTTCAAAAATGATTGATTGGCGGCAGTGTACCCATGTCCAACTTGCACGGAAAAACAATCTTCATTACCGGTGCCAGTCGTGGCATTGGAAAAGCGATTGGATTGCGGGCTGCACGCGATGGAGCCAATATCGTGGTCGCTGCCAAGACGGCCGAGCCACACCCGAAGCTCGACGGAACTGTGTTCACTGCAGTTCATGAGATGCTTGCTGCCGGCGGCAAAGGCTTGGCGTGCATCACCGATATTCGCATCGAAGAACAAGTTCAGGCTGCGGTGGACCTAGCCGTGGAGACGTTTGGCGGGATCGATATCCTGATCAACAACGCCAGTGCCATCGATTTGTCAGGCACCATGGATGTGCCCATGAAGCGTTACGACCTCATGCACAATATCAACACCCGCGGTACTTTCTTGGTTTCCAAGTTATGTCTTCCTCATCTACTCAGGGCCAGCAATCCGCATATTCTCAACATCGCACCCCCCTTGGATATGTCACCTGTTTGGTTTTCGCGTCATGTCGCTTACACGATGGCCAAGTTCGGGATGAGCATGTGCGTGTTGGGTATGGCGGAAGAGTTTCGCCAGCAAGGCGTCGCAGTTAATGCGCTCTGGCCTCGCACCACCATCGCCACAGCCGCCATTAAAAATTTGCTTGGGGGCGAACAAGCCATGCGATGCAGTCGCAAACCCGAGATCATGGCCGATGCGGCCCATGCCATTCTCGTCCGCAATAGTCGCGAGTGCACGGGCAACTTTTTTATCGATGATGACGTCTTGCACTCTATCGGGATCACTTGCTTGGAGGACTACTCCGTGGTACCTGGCGCTCCGCTACAACCCGATTTTTTTGTGCCGGCAAAAGCGCCAAAGTAAAAAGTAGTAGGCAAGGCTCCGTAGAACCCGAACGCCAAATCAAAAAAATCGAATCATGAACCAGCCAACCGAATTGTATGCTACTTCCGCTCGAGCCAAGGACATCCGCTCTCGGTTGTTAGCTTTCATGAACGAGTCTATCTATCCGAATGAAAGTATTTACCGCGAGCAGGGTTTGAGCGGTGACCGTTGGCAACCGCGACCGATTGTTGAAGACTTAAAAGCAAGAGCCAAGTTGGCACAACTATGGAACTTGTTCTTGCCGGAAAGTGAGCAAGGAGCCGGTTTGACCAATTTGGAATATGCCCCGCTGTGCGAGATTATGGGCCGATGCGCGTGGTCCGCTGAGGTTTTTAATTGCTCCGCTCCGGATACAGGAAATATGGAGGTGCTAGTCCGTTACGGCACGCCGTCTCAGCAATCGCGTTGGTTGAAGCCGCTCTTGGCTGGCGAGATCCGTTCGTGTTTTGCAATGACCGAGCCCGACGTGGCTTCGTCCGATGCGACCAACATCCAGTCCCGAATTGACCGAGACGGCGAAACCTATGTTCTCAATGGACACAAATGGTGGACATCGGGTGCTGGGGACCCGCGTTGCAGCCTGTGCATCTTCATGGGAAAATCCGATCCGACCGCCGATGCCTATCAACAGCAATCGATGATCCTCGTCCCCCTCAATACACGCGGCATCACGATCAAGCGGATGCTGAGCGTTTATGGTTATGACGATGCTCCACACGGCCACGCCGAAGTATTGTTTGAGAATGTCCGAGTGCCCGTCGACAATATGCTGCTGGGCGAAGGGCGAGGATTTGAGATTGCCCAAGGTCGACTCGGGCCAGGTAGGATTCATCATTGTATGCGATTGATCGGGCTGGCCGAGCGAGCTTTGGAGGCGATGTGCCGGCGAGTTCAATCGCGAGTCGCCTTTGGCAAACCGCTTTCGGAGCAAGGGACGATCCGTGCCGAGATTGCCGACTCGAGAATCGAGATCGATCAAGCGAGAATGCTGACGATGCAAGCCGCACATTTGATGGACACCGTTGGCAACAAAGCGGCCCGACGGGAGATTGCAATGATCAAAGTTGTCGCCCCCAACATGGCGCTACGCGTCATCGATCGGGCGATTCAAGTTCATGGTGCGGGCGGCGTTTGCGAAGATCATTTCCTAGCAGGAGCCTGGGCCAATGCCCGGACGCTTCGCCTAGCCGATGGTCCCGATGAAGTTCACCGCGAGACCATTGCTAAGCTCGAATTGCGTCGATACCAATAACACGAGAGACCAGCCCGCAGCGCGAGTTTTGAAGTTGTGCTATTTTTGTGTTTCTGGGCCAACGGCCCAGCGATTTACCTAGCCCAGCTCAACGGGCTGGGTATTTGGCGCAAATGGTCTAAAGGGCCAAAGGTCCGGCCGTTTGATGACTGACGAAGCTACCGCAGACAAACGGTCGGGCCGTTGGCCCTAGGATACGCATGCTCGATTTGACCCAGCCCGTTGGCTGGGCTAGGTAAACAACCGGGGCTTTGCCCCTAAATCTAATAGCGCAACTTCAAAAAGCTTAAGCTCGGGAAATGCTATAGTAAACACTATGCAAATGCAAAATAAAATAGTTGTGGTTACTGGCGGCGGCAGCGGTATCGGCCGTGCACTTTGTCACCGCTTTGCTCAGGAGGGAGCGAGGGGTGTGGTCGTTGCCGATAGGAATGGCAACTCAGCTCGCAAGGTGGCCGACGAGATCGCTGGCTTGGCTATAGAAGTGGATGTCGCCGTCGAATCGCAAGTTCTGCAACTCGTCGAGCAATCGACCGATGCCTTTGGTTCCATCGATCTATTTTGCTCGAACGCTGGTATCTCCATCGACGGTGGTACCGAAGTCCCTGACGCAGATTGGCAGCGCATTTGGCAATCCAACTTCATGTCCCACGTGTATGCGTCTCGGGCGGTATTGCCCAGTATGCTCGCTCGAGGTCATGGCTATCTGCTGCATACCGCATCGGCGGCAGGACTGTTGACGCAGATCGGTTCGGCCCCCTATTCGGTTACCAAACACGCAGTAGTTAGTTTGGCAGAATGGCTAGCCATTACACATTTCGATTCAGGAATTCGCGTTTCATGCCTCTGTCCGCAAGGGGTAAGTACTCCAATGCTCGACCGAGTCCACGGTCCCATTGGAGACCATTTGAAGGCGACGGCTCTAACACCTGAATACGTCGCTGATGCCGTAGTCGCAGGATTGGCCGATGAGCGTTTCCTCATCTTACCGCACTCTCAGGTGGCTACCTACTTTCAACACAAGGCCAACGACTACGATCGCTGGTTGCGTGGCATGCGCCGATTGCAAGGTCAGATGGGCAGCCTGATATGAGCATAATGACACTCATTCGGCATGGCCAGGCATCGTTTTTTGCTTCGGATTACGATCAGCTATCAACCTTGGGCGAAGAACAATCCCGTTTGCTTGGTCGATACTGGGGCAGTCATGGTTATCGTTTCGATGAGGTATTTACGGGGCCACGTTTGCGACAGCAAAAAACGGCCGAATTGATAGGAGAGTCCTTTCGACAAGCCGGTGGCGAATGGCCTAGTCCGGTCGTATTAGCAGGACTCGACGAATATGATCTGAAGGGTTTTATGCAGCATAGGGCTCCTGCTTTGGCCACTCGGGACTCGCATTTTGCAAGTCTCGTCGAGGCATACCAGCACAGTACGCCGCAACAAGATCGCCTTCGCAGTTTTCAAAGCATGTTCGAGCAACTGCTATTGGATTGGCAGTCGGAAACCCGACCAATGGCCAATGTCGAGAGTTGGATTGAGTTTCGACAGCGAGTCGAAAGGTCAATCCGGCAGATCCAAAAAGCCGCACCGCAAAGTAGCCGAGTCGCCGTCGTGACTTCGGGGGGCTTCATTGGTACCGCCGTACAGTCGATTCTCGCCTCCCCAGATCGGAGTGCTCTCGAATTGAACTGGCGGGTCCGAAATAGTGCACTAACTGAGTTTGTTTTTACCCGAGATCGATTGACACTCGATAGCTTCAATGCCGTCCCTCATTTACCCGCGCCCGCGCTATGGACATTCCGTTAGAGCTTCACATTTGCAACACAGGTCCGGCTGTCCTCAGCCGGACATTTTGCGATCGTTGATCAAGGTTGCTGTGTCAGCCTGAGGACAGGCTGACCTACGTGTGTGACTACCGAATAATATCAAGAATGGATTAAAAATGCCTACCGATTTTAATGCGCCCACGAGGGTTCGAGCAGGCGAAGAATTGCCGCTCGAGCGACTTGAATCGTACTTAAAGGAACATCTACCGGATACGATCGGAGCGTTGTCGGTCGAGCAATTCTCGCATGGTCACTCGAATCTCACTTATCTAGTTCGCCTTGGGAATCTAGAACTCGTATTACGCAGGCCTCCCTTTGGCAATCAAGTAAAATCGGCACACGACATGGGACGCGAGTACCGAGTTCTTTCCAAGTTGCACTCCATCTATGCTCCCGCTCCACGCCCGTATTTGTTTTGTGACGACGCGAACGTCCTGGGCGAACCTTTCTATTTGATGGAGCGCCGGCATGGCGTCATCTTACGAAAGCAACTCCCGTCTGGCATTCTCATTGACCGCGATACGGCAAAGGGCTTATCCGAAGCGTTAGTCGACAACCTCGTTTTACTCCATTCATTCGATTATCGAACATCGGGCTTGGATGATATCGGCAAACCTGAGGGATACACTCACCGACAAGTAACGGGATGGAACAAACGCTATGCTCAGGCCATGACGGATCCAATACCGGGAATGGATCGAATCGCATTGTGGCTTATCGAGAACATTCCGAAAGAATCCAATGCGTCCGTGATTCATAACGACTACAAGTACGATAACCTGGTGCTTGATCCGGATGACTTCACGCGCATCGTGGCAGTGCTGGATTGGGAAATGGCGACCATCGGCGACCCGCTGATGGATCTTGGTACCATGCTGGGCTACTGGGTTGAAGCCAACGATCCAGAAGAATTGCAGTCGACGGCTGTTGGCCCGACGGCATTGCCTGGCAACCTAACGCGACGAGAATTGATCCAGCGGTATCAGACGAAGAGCGGCCGAGAGGTAACCGATGTTGTGTTCTATTATTGCTTCGGCATTTTTAAGATCGCCGTGATTCTTCAGCAAATTTATGCACGTTTCGTTCGAGGTCATACCCACGACCCTCGCTTTGCGAAACTCAATGGCGTCGTCGCCATTATGAGTCAACAGGCCAACGCGACTATCCAAAAAGGCAAAGTGGAATAGGTAACAAAACCATTGGGAGTCAGCCCATGGTGATTGAGACCGAGATTGGCCGCCGTCCCGACGGGACGACATGAGAGATCCGTGGCCTTGGGATTGCATCCTCGTCCCACGCCGACCTTGGGCTAGCGTTCATGATTGTCCGACTTCACCGGACTTCAACGGATGGCTCGCGCCGTACCGCTTGACCGTTTCGGCTGATCTTGACAATATGAGCAGTCGGGTAATTGGCGATGGATCGCTCTCGCTATTTCCTAGTGATTAAAAAAGGTGTGTTTTTGACTGGAATCAATCCGGATGCTTCTTGGCAATGGCTTCGGCAATTCAACGATGCCAAACAAGGTGACAAAGAAGCGATGGGAGTAATCTTGCAAGCTTTTTGGCAGTCCTTGTGGAATCATGCATCCTGTAATCTAGACCTAACCTTGCAGCCAAAAAAAGCCGCGTCCGATCTCATTCAAGATGCGTTTTTAGATGCTCAAAACTTGTTTTCGCACTTTCACGGGTCGACCCAAGAGGAGCTTCGAACTCGGTTGCTGGCTATCCTCGTTAATAATATGAAAGATGCTTGGAGACGGCATGGTATCTCGCAAAAGCGGGAGGTCAGCCGGGAGATCGGAAAACCAAAGTGCTGTCGATATTGTCCCAAATGCCGGTACACTCACAGTCTGTAATTCGAATGCGAAATTTGGTTTCGTTGGATTTAGATGGAAAGGCGACAATATTAAAGACCGCACGATGCTAAAGTTGGACCTTTTCATCGGACAATTAGGTCCTTTGATTTGCCTAGCCCAGCCAAACGTGTTGGGAATTCTCCTGATTCATTTCTTAGCTTTGTATCTCTGTCGCCTGTCCAGCCGACGCAATCACGGTTATCTTTTCGGTTGGCATTTCGCTTTCGTTTTTTATGTTACTCTTTCAAAAACCATTAATTTATGCCGAGTCTTACAGTTGAAGGAATCGGAACTTTTGAAGTTCCGGAAGGAAAGCGGCTTGCGGCTGCTCTACGCGAAGAGGTAGGCGCCGATCAGTTGCATGCTTGTGGCGGAAAAGCCCGCTGCACTACTTGTCGCGTGGAGTTCGTTTCGGGTGAGCCTGATAAAATGACCGTGGCTGAAAAGCAAGTTTTAGCCGCCAAGGGTGCAATTGGAGTTCGACTCGGTTGCCAAATCCTGTGCGAGACCGACATGACTGTTCGCGTGATTAGTCGGCTGGAAGGAAGTGGTAGGAAGGATTGTGGATCGCCGTTGGCAGCGACCATTGAGCCAGCACCGGTGGAATGGACGACTAAGGGGTAGCTACATTCGCCAGGCAGCGGGCTGAACCGCTGGCCCTTATTTGACCAACATTCCCAAGTCACTACGAGCAAATTCGAAATGTGCGGTATCGCGGGTGGAATCTGGTGGCATGACTCGCAGCGAGTGACTCGCGATGAGTTAGTTCGAATGACCGATGCGATCGCTCACCGTGGACCGGATGATCAGGGGCATTTGATCATTCCTGCCAACAGTCATGGTTCCATCATGAGCGGGCGGCCTTCGCCCGGTGTAGCGCTAGGATTTCGCCGTCTGTCGATCATTGATTTAGCCACTGGGCATCAACCGCTTGGCAATGAAGATGGCACCGTCCAAATCGTCTTCAACGGTGAGATTTATAATTACCAACAAATTAGGCATCGGCTCGAGGGTGCCGGGCATACTTTTCGGACTCAGACCGACACCGAGACGATTGTTCACTTGTACGAAGATTTAGGTCTCGACTGCTTCGAACATTTGAATGGCATGTTCGCGATGGCGATTTGGGATGGCCGCAACGAACGTTTGGTACTTGCTCGCGATCGGATGGGAAAGAAGCCTCTCTATTACACAGTCCAAGACGGACGGCTAGTCTTTGCCAGCGAGCTGAAGAGTCTGATGACATTGTCTGGTATTCGCAAGGAGATTGATCCTGGAGCCATCGACCTCTATTTAACATATCAGTACATTCCACACCCGCATTCGATTTACAAAGGCATTCATAAATTGCCGCCGGGGTACTTTGCCGTATTCGAAAATGGAAGCCTGCGTATTGAAAAGTATTGGAAAGTAGATTGGTCCAATGAGATCGCTATCGACCAGGCTACCGCTTCCACGCAGTTGCGAACAATGCTCGCGGATGCCATTCGGATTCGGCTGCGCAGCGATGTTCCGCTCGGAGCGTTTCTTTCAGGTGGAATCGATTCGTCGCTGGTCGTTGCGATTGCACAGCAACAGCTAGATACCCCGGTACAGACATTCTCGATCGGGTTTTCCGAAGCGGATTTTGACGAGACTCACTATGCCAAAATGGTTGCGGATCATGTAGGAACGAAGCACCACCGGTTTGAAGTAACGCCAGATGCGATGGACATTCTCGATCGGTTGGTAAAACAATATGACGAACCGTTTAGCGATTCCTCGGCGGTCCCGACCTGGTATCTATGTGAGATGACTCGCAAGAACGTCACCGTAGCGCTCAGTGGTGACGGTGGCGACGAGCTCTTTGGCGGCTACGAACGCTATCGAGCGCTTAAGCTCAGCGGCCAATTGCAGTCCTGGCTTCCCGTCAGCTGGCTGAATCAGTCTTGGATCATGAATCGACTGCCGGACTCGACCGCGAGGCGATCGCTGTTGCGTCGAGTTCGTCGCTTTTGCGAGGCGCTGGGTCAGCCTCCGATCGAACGCTACATGAACTGGATTCAAATCTTTGGAGAAGCGAGTCGGCTGGATCTGTATCAAGAATCCTTTATCGAACAACTGCCGGATCGAAACCCAGTATCTTTTTTAGCAGACGCATGGCGGAATGCTGGCAAGCGGGACTTGCTCAGTTGCGCATCGACGGCGGATCTCCAAACGTACATACCCTGTGATTTGATGACGAAGGTCGATATTGCATCCATGGCGCATTCATTGGAAGCGCGTCAGCCATTGTTGGACTACCGTTTAGTTGAATGGGCGGCGTCCCTGCCATCGCATTTGAAACTAAGTGGCAAAAAGGGTAAGCGATTGTTGATGGACACTTATTACGATCTGTTACCGAAAGCGATATGGCATCGACCGAAGATGGGTTTTGGCGTCCCAATTGCGAAATGGTTCCGAACGTCTTTACGAGATCGAACGTACGATGCGTTGCTTGGCCCGGACGCAAAATGCCATCAATACTTTCGACGCAAAGCCATTGTGGCATTAGTTGACGAGCACATGACAGGTCGGGGGAATCAAGCATATCGGCTTTGGAATTTATTGTTTTTAGAACTTTGGTTGAGGAGTAAGGCAACTGGCATCTAAATTTTCACCTAGTTGTATCGTCCTACTGTATGCGATCAAGTGAAGTTAATTTTTGCTGCCGATTGCCTATGGGCGATGCCAAAGTTTATGTTATGTTCTGGCGTTCCGTTGCGTTAGCATCGTACGGAAAATAAGGGTCGCCTTTCGCTCCGCGAAAGTATGGAAAAACGCTACTTTCGCAGAGCGAAAGGCGACAATATAAAGATCGCTCGATGCTTATTTAAAATTCTCACACGTTATGAAGGGTATCGAAAAATGTCGTTAGGCAAAAAATAAGTTGCTGAGTGCTCAGGAATTCGATCCTGTGCGATGAACAGCTACCGATGTCGTTATCGAGGAAGTCGGACGAATGCAGGGTCCGGGAAGCAGAGCTTCCCGCGTGTGCGTTTCCAAGCCGGAGTTTGGGAACGAGGGGGAATCTGGAGATTGGGGACGAGTGGGCGAAAGTAACCCATGTCGTCTACCAATGCATAACAAATCCGCCGTCGACGTTGATGGTTTGGCCTGTCACATGAGCGGCTCGATCCGACGACAAAAAGACGATCATGTTGGCAATGTCCTCGGGTGTTTGCCATGTTCTCAATGGGACGACGGAGCGGATTTTTTGATCCGACCATTCTTCATAGCTGAGTTGGTCCGCTTCGAGGGTCTGATCAAACCACGCTTGCCAAACAGACCGGTTCAATGGTGTCCGGACCATACCGGGACAAATTGTATTGACCCGGATTCCGTGCGGTGCAAGATCCTTCGCTAGGCATTGTGAAAAATTGATGTTGGCGGCTTTGCTTGCGCTATACGGTGGGTCGGTTTGCGATCCGATTTGGCCAGCGACGGAAGCCAAAAAGATCAGTGTCCCTCTACGATTACCGATCATATGGGGCGAGATTGCATGTGCGACATGGACCATACCCATCACGTTGACTTCCAACGTGCGAAGCCAGTCGGCGGGAGCAAGATTCGTAAACGGAAAACCAAACTTCCCAGAACCAATCGCTGCACCATGTACGAGATGGTCGATCGGGCCTAGTGCATTCGTTGTCGTTGGTATCGCTTCCGCGACCGATCGCTCGCGTGTTACGTCCACCAGTACCCCAACGGTTCGCACTTGAAAACGCGTTGCGAGGTCTTCGGCGACCTGTACCGTATTGATGGAGTTATCCCAGATCGCGACATGAACTCCTTCGGCTGCAAAGCATTCTGCCGTTGCATGCCCAATTCCGCTGGCGCCACCGACGATGACTGCGTTGTGATCTTTTAAGCGTAAATCCATAAGCACCTATGCATAAGTTTTCGAACAAAATGAACGCAATGAATGAACATGGATGGACAAGATGTACAGGATGATTTCAACTCGCTCGCAGATTCATTTGTGTCGTGTGAGTCGTTTTGTTTCGAGTTTCGGATTAGCAAAATGGATCAGTAGGCCGACATCGATTCCGGTTGCCTTTAGGGTGTTAATAATCTGGGCCTGGTGCTCGGGAGCGATCGCCTTTGCAGCCTGATGACTTCGAATACACCACCGATGATTTTCTCAGTTATTTCCCCAAACTGGTAGTCGGATCGACGATTATCCTGTAAATCCTGTAAATCCAAGTTCGTTTCTCCGGTTTGTGTCAATGGGTGATGGTTATGCCAGTTTACTTGTGTACGGGTGCTTATTTATTCTCTACTGGGTGCGATTCTTGGAATTAGCCCCTCGTTCCCAAGCTCTCGCTTGGAAACGAGAGTCCCAGAAGCTCTGCTTCGACGTCCTGCAGTGTTGCGTAACTGCGGTGGCTCCCAGGCTAGCAGCCTTTCCAGACCCCGCATATACTCGAAGCCATAACGGTCTTTGTTTTCGGCCCGAAGCGTCATCTGTTTGCCTTGCTCAGGCCATCGGCCTGGAATGGCCTCAAACTCTTTTCCCTGCTCGACTATGAAACCCTCCATGTTCTTTGTCCTCGCTGCATTCCTCGTTCTAACGCCGATTCACGCAGCGGACGAACTCAATCCAACGAACCCAGACCGCAACGTGCAGCCGGGTGTGCCACAAGGGAAAATCACTTCGGGGAACTTCACCGAAAGCAAGATCTTTCCGGGTACTCGTCGCGATTACAGCGTGTACGTGCCGGCTCAATACATGGCCGACATGCCCGCCTGTTTGATGGTGTTCCAGGATGGTGCAGGGTACTCGAAGACAGACGGTGCGTTTCGGGTCCCGATCGTGTTCGATAATTTGATTCATCAGAAAGCGATGCCCATCACCATCGCCGTGTTCGTCAGTCCTGGGAACATTTCGGCCACCAAGCCAGGTGCCAAGGAACGCAGCAACCGCTCGTTCGAGTACGACTCGATGGGTGACCGTTACGCTCGCTTCCTTGTGGAGGAGTTTTTGCCAGTTGCTCTAAAGGGTCTCAGCGTTTCAACCGACCCTAAGCACCGTGCCGTGAGCGGTATTTCGTCCGGCGGCATTTGTGCATTCACTGTCGCATGGGAAAGACCGGATCAGTTCGGCAAAGTGCTCAGCCACATCGGAAGTTTTACAAACATCCGTGGTGGCAGCGAATACCCAGGCCTGGTTCGCAAAACCAAAGCGAAACCCAAGGCTATTAAAATCTACCTCCAGGACGGCAAGGAGGATTTAAATAATCTCTTTGGAGACTGGCCGCTCGGCAATCAAGATCTTGCTGCGTCCCTTCGATTCGCCGGTTATGAAAACCAGTTCGTCATGACTGACGGCGGTCACAGCGGAGCCTGGGGCGGCGACCAGATCCCTAGCGCCCTTCGCTGGCTTTGGTCCGATCAGGTCAAGTGATACTCGCAACTCATTACTCTCCAAAATCTCCTTCCTTCGGATCTGCTATGAAAGTTCTCTTCAGTACACTTCTCTTCGTCAGTGGCCTGACAGTGTTGCCGCTCCAAGCCCAAGATAAACAAGCGTGGAAACCGCATCCGGACGCGGTCGCACGTGACGACGTGCCCCATGGCCATGTCGAACAGTTAGCTCCGTGGGAATCCAAAATATTTGAGAACACGATCCGCGACTGGGCCATCTACGTACCGGCTCAATACAATCAGGAACAGCCTGTTGCGTTAATGATTTTCCAAGATGGCCATTCTTACCTCGATGTGAAGGGACGCTTTCGGGTTCCTGTCGTGTTCGACAATCTTATCGCTCGGGGGGATATGCCAACGACGATCGCAGTCTTTATCAACCCGGGACACGAAAAATCGAAAGGTAAGCCGGAGAGCCCGTGGAAAAACTCCAATCGCAGTTTCGAATACGACAGTCTGGGTGACCGTTACGCTCGCTTCCTCGTCGAGGAGATTATCCCTGAAGTCGAAAAACGGTACCGTGTTTCGAAGGAGCCCGAGATGCGAGCGGTTTGCGGTGCGAGTTCCGGCGGTATCTGCTCGTTTACCGTGGCTTGGGAACGTCCCGATTTATTCCGAAAAGTACTCTCTACCATCGGCAGTTTCACCAACCTTCGCGGCGGCAACGTCTATCCGTCTCATATCCGAAAAACCGAACCCAAACCGCTCCGAGTTTACCTTGCCGACACGAGTGGTGACCTCGACAACCCCTTTGGCAACTGGCCGTTGTCCAACCAACTCATGGCGTCTGCTCTACAATACATGGGCTACGACGCTCGATTGGATTGGGCTGAAGGATTCGGACACAACGCCGACCACGGCGGTGCACTGTTTCCTGACGCACTCAAGTGGCTGTGGCGGAAAGATAAGCATCGAGCCGTATTCGATACCAAAGGAGATCTCAAAGGTGACATGACGTTGCTCCGTCTACTTGTGCCCGACCAGACTTGGGAGGTCGTAGCAGAGAACTTGGGCTTTGCCGACGCACCTTGCGCGGACTCCGAGGGAAATTTCTATTTCTCCGATATGAAGGCCCCTGCAGTCTACAAATTCAGCGTTGTCGATGGCAAGCGAACCGAGCTCGTCAAGGAGGCCGTGAGTGGACTGAAATTCGGACCGGACGGTCTGATGTACGGATGCCAAGGGGCCAAGAACCGTGTGATTTCCCTCGATCCTAGTACCGGCGAAGTTCAGGAAGTGGCAACGAACGTGGCTCCGAACGATCTAGCCGTGAGTTCCGACGGTTTTATCTACATGACAGAAACCAAGCATCAGCGCGTCACTCGCATTCAAATCAGGACAGGCGAGGTAACCTCCGTTGACACGGGCATCACTCGACCCAACGGCATTGCGCTTTCGAATGACGGTGGAACTCTGGCGGTCTCCGATTCTGGCGGAGAAAACGTTTGGACTTTCCGAGTGAATGCCGATGGTTCACTCGATGCCAAGATGCCAACGATGACGATGCGTTTAGCCATCGACCCGAAGGGCGATTTTAAGTTCAATGCTCCACCGCCGTACCAACTCGCTTCTAAGGGTGATGGAATGGCTGTCGATAAATCTGGACGTTTCTACGTCACATCTGCTCTGGGAGTCCAAGTCTTCGACCCGACAGGGCGCCAGTGCGGCGTATTCCCCAAACCAAGCGAAGCGCAACCATTAACAAGCTGTACGCTAGCGGGTCCGAACCACGAGTACCTCTACGTCACTAATGGCGATAAGGTATTCCGTCGTAAACTCAAAGTCGACTAATTCATCAACCTAGGTCTTTAGCTGAACCGATTCAATCATCATTAACCTACGCCGACCGCTTGGTAGTGTCCAGTATGATCATTCTGGACGAGTCGTACTAGTGACTGGCGGGTGCAATGGCATTGGTAAAGCCATCTGCGAAGCATTCGCAGCGTCTGGGGCTCAAGTTGTGTGCGCCGATGTAGACGAAAAGGCAGCTACTTTGCTGCGACCTGGGATCGCGTTTCGAAGGATCGATGTCTCGGTCGACGTCGAGTGTTCGCAAATTGTTGAAGAGACAGTCTCCGAATTTGGCGGATTGGATGTCTTAGTCAACAATGCGGCGATCCAACCACCCAGCTCGTATGTTCGGGTCGAGGATACTCGCTCCGAAGATTACCATCGTATGCTGGCCGTGAATTTGTCCGGTTACTTCTTTATGGCTAAGTTCGCTTTGAAAGCCATGCGGCAACAGCAAAGCGGAGTCGTTATCAACATCGCGAGTGGACAGGCACACCGGACGACAAGAGGAGTACCCATTTACGGTCCTATCAAAGCAGCCAATGTTCTGCAAGCCATGCAATGGGGGATCGAGTATGCACGTGAGGGCGTGCGAGTGGTCAGCGTATCTCCAGGTGCGATCGACACGCCATTGGTTCGAGCCAGCCTCGATGCACAAGGTGGCGAGTCCGAACTGGCGAATCGACACCCATTGGGCCGAATCGGAAAACCAGAAGAGATCGCGCATGCAGTCCTTTGGTTGTCTAGCAGTGCAGCGTCGTTCATCACTGCCACCGACTTGTCCGTCGATGGTGGTCTACAAGCTTTCGGTGCTTTCGCCGACCCTTTCCCAAGAATTATTGTTTAGCATACGAATCTTAGCTTCCTGACCTCGCGAGCTGGCAAGGGGAGCCACACGAATCTACTTGTGAAGTACCCGTTCGTTCGAAATCTATCCACGAAAGAAAATTGACCAATGAAAAACACGTTTGTATTTGCAATGTTGCTGATCCTGGTCGGCAATCAACCGACGTTTGCTCAAAAAGAAGACTCCGCAGCGAAAACAAAAACTGCTGAAAAGGCAAAGCAAAAGAAGGCTGCCCCGAATCCGGACTTCGCCAAGATTATCGACACGCCCGGCCTGCCTCGCGTGCTGTTGATCGGTGATTCCATCTCGATAGGCTATACGTTGGTGGTCCGAGAGTTATTGAAAGACCAAGCCAACGTGCATCGAATTCCGACCAATGGCGGCCCTACGACGAATGGACTTAAAAACCTTCAAGAGTGGCTTGGAGATTCGAAATGGGACGTTATTCATTTCAATTGGGGACTTCATGATCTCAAATACGTTGGTGCTGACGGTGTCAATCTTTCCGATCCCAAAGCCGCCGGTAGTCACCCGCAAGTCGCGTTGGATCAGTACGAAAAGAATCTTGGCCAACTCGTTGAACAACTGAAAAAGACCGGTGCAAAATTGATCTGGTGCGCGACGACCCCCGTGCCTGATGGATCGTCGGGCCGGATTATGGGTGACGAAGTAAAATACAACCAGGTGGCTGCGAAGATTATGAAAGCGTCTGGAATCGCAGTCGATGACCTTTGCACATACGCCGCCGCTGGCAAAGATATCCAGCTACCGGCCAACGTCCATTACACGTCAGAGGGTTCAAAACATCTTGCCGCAAAAGTTGTCGCCGAAATAAAGGCGAGTTTACCTATCAAGAAGTAAATAGTGTTGTTAGGGGAGACTACCAATGTCGTCCCTAACAAATCCATCCAGTCGAACCAATCACAGTACTCCCTGAAAGAATCTCGAAATGCTCACACGTCGCTCGTTTCTCGGCACGGTTGGTTCTGGGCTAGTCATTGGCCCGCAGGCGTTGATCGCGGAGGCCGCCCAAGTCAAACGGAAACGTTTGGCCATCGTCACCACCGAATGGCGTTTCCATTCTCACGCTTGGCACATGGGCGAGCGATTTCTCGTCGGCTACCCAATCGATGGCCGTTGGCATCGACCACCGCTCGATGTTGTCGCCGTGTATGTCGATCAGAAGCCGGAGAACGACCTAAGTCGCAAACGTTCAGAAGAATTTGGATTCCCAATCTACCCGACTATCGCTGAGACTCTACGTTGCGGAGGGGACAAAATGGCAGTCGACGCCGTTTTGATTATTGGCGAACACGGCAACTACCCCAAGAGTCAATATCAACAGACGAAGTATCCTCGGTACGAATTTTTTAAGCAGACAACGGACGTGTTTCGCAAAGATGCGCACGCGGTCCCTGTCTTCAACGACAAGCACCTTTCATGGAATTGGGAATGGGCAAAGGAGATGGTCGATATCTCGCGAGAGCTGAATTTCGCATTCACAGCCGGTTCGTCGTTGCCCGTCACATGGCGGATGCCAGCTATCGACATGCCTCAAGGTGCAGAGGTCGAGGAACTCATGGGCGTCTCGATAGGCAGTATCGACAGCTATGACTTTCATGCGTTGGAAATGATTCAGTGTATGGCCGAACGAAGGCGCGGGGGCGAGTCCGGAGTCGTCGCGATGCAGGCTCTGCGCGGCGATGCGGTTTGGAAGGCCATGGAAGCGGGCAACTGGGCCGGAGGCGGATGGGATCAGCGGCTCTTCGAAGCCTGTCTCGCACGAAGTCAAACATTAGCTCAACCCGACACGTTCAGCCACCGCTATCCAACTCCAGCTCAAATCCGTGAGTGGGTCAAGGATCCGGTCGTGTACCGATACGAGTACGCTGACGGCGTGAAGGCGTCCATGCTATTGATGAATGGTCTTGTCGGCGACTTCACGTTTGCCGCGCGACTGAAAGGTGAGTCGGAGCCAGTCTCCACTCTGTTCTATTTGCCACCAACCCCGAACGTAACTTACTCCGCATCGTTGATGTCGAAAGCGGAAGAAACATTCCTAACCGGCAAATCTCCTTATCCAATCGAGCGAACTCTTTTGACAACCGGCCTTGTCGAAGCCGGCGTACGGTCGCTTGGCACCGGCCAAAAGCGACTTGAAACCCCACACTTGGCAATTCGTTATCAAGCGTCCCACGAATCCACCTTCGCTCGCTGAGTAGTCGTCGCAAAATCCCTAGAGCAGTCTGCAAAACAATCCCTTTAAGAATTGGAAATTGAAATGAAGTCGTTACGCTCAACCCGAATACTTGTATCCATATTGGCACTTAGCGCAGTCGGCTGTGGGCCAACCGAGATCAATGTGACCAAGAAAACGTCCTATGCCGACTTGGTCGTTACCTATAATGGAGAAGTTCAGACACTGGACACTCTAGAGGGAAAGCGAAAGAATTGGATTGCGGAGTATGCCAGCCAAGTACAGGCGGAAGCACTCAAGTCAGCGGTGAGTTCGTTGGAATCCGCAGCCAAACAAATAGTCCCCGGAAATCCGAATGATGCGCTGGACCGAGCGGTTGCAGCTGCAGAGACGCAAGCTGGGCTACTAGAAAAGCTGGGGCAATCGTCTAAAGGCACAACACCTTCAGCGGCAAATATCGAATATCCAGAAGAATTGAAACGCAAGCTTTCGGAACTCGATGCCGAAATTGCAAAGCAAAAGGAACGAGTTGAGCGTGCTCGCAAGGCACGCGATGCAGCAGAAGCCAAGTAGGTCTTCTATGCACGTCCATCGTATGCGGCTAGGGCCAATGTGTCACAACAGCTCCCTTGGCTCCCTTGGGGGCATTTATTTGTGTATACTGGACCGTACGTAGTACTCGCTAATCTTGTGCTGCGCTTATTCGCCTTCCCTGCCGCATCCTTCAGCCTTCCTTCCACATTGCAAAGTATATGATTCGGTTTCCCAGTTTTGGTTGTTTGGCCAAGCATATTCTGTCTTTGGTCGCAATTTGCTTTTCCATTTCCATTACTGGCTGCGGAGGCAACAGTGACCTGGCCTCCGTTACCGGCAAGATCACGTTCGACGATAAGCCGCTCGCCGATGCATTTGTCGTATTCTCGCCAACTTCTGCTGGAACGACTTCCTACGGACGAACGAATTCCGCAGGCGAATACGAAATGGTATTTTCTGATAATGAAAAAGGGGCTTGGTTGGGTGAGAATATTGTTCGAATTACAACAGGAGACGTTGGAACAGGCTCGTCCAGTGCCAAAAAAGAAATTTTGCCATCGGTCTACAATGTCAACTCGACGTTGCGCCAGACCGTTGAAAAGAAAACGAATCGTTTTGACTTTGATTTGAAGTCCAGTGCAGGCAAAATCAAACAAACCATTACCGAATAACGTTATTTATTTATTTTTTTGGGGGAAACGAATATGAGAATTAGAAATCTTCGCGCTTTTACACTTGTTGAACTCTTGGTCGTTATCGCAATTATTGGGATTTTGGTAGGCTTGCTTTTGCCTGCGGTTCAGGCGGCTCGCGAGGCAGCTAGGCGCATGCAATGCACCAACAATCTCAAGCAGATTGGTTTGGCTGTTCATACCTACGTTGATGCTCAAAGAAAATTCCCTTCAGGTTTCTATTTCCAAGGCCCAGGGATGGCCAATCGAGGGGATCGACCACGAAGACTTCCAGGATTTGGTTGGACTTCCTCTTTGCTACCTTATGTAGAGCAATCGGCACTATTCAATCAATTGAATTTCAATCTCGGAATGTCGGTTGCTCCGAATAGTCTGCTCGTAGCTACCGTATTGCCGTTTGCTGCCTGTCCATCTGCACCTAACCCAAGTACCAACAAGAAAATGGGAACGACAGGAACGGCTTTTGGATTCAGCGATCCAGGGCTTGCAGTAACCAACTACGTCGGCTGCGGTGGCTCGTTCTCGGGTAGTGCATACTATTCATCTACCCCCGTAGAAAATAAAAACGGAATTATCATGGAGGATACCAAATTCGGTTTTGAATCCGTAACCGACGGGACCTCGAATACACTCATGGCGGGCGAGACGGTCTATTATGGAACGGGTACCGACAGTAGTTTTCTATGGGATCCTACATGGTTTGGACATTATCAATCTTCGGGCGGTCGTGCAGATGCACCTGAAGCCATCATGCGTGTCGGTCAGTTTCGTTCCAACCCTCCGAGTATTGCTTCAGCCGACGTCAAGAGAAATAGCTTTAGCAGTAAACACGTCGGCGGAAGCAATTTTGTCCTCGGTGATGGTTCCGTGCATTTCATTGCTCAGACAGTGCAGCATACTGAAACTCCGTCTACGGCCCCGGTCAATTGGGCAAATATTGGCGTCTTTCAACGTTTGTGCAGCCGCAACGACGGACAAGTTGTGTCGGGTTTTAACAACTAGTCTTCGCATGCGTTTAAAACCATCAAACCTTACTTAATCTGTAGTCGACCTAAACCATGAAGCATTTCTCCTCTGCGACATTTGCTGGATTTTCCATTCTGATCGCTTCCTGTCTTGCTTTGGTATTTCCAACCTCGAATGGGTGCGCACAGGAACGTCCCAACGTCTTGTTTCTCTTTGCAGACGATTTTACTTACGAGGCGATCTCGGCGTTTGGGCACACCGACATTGAGACTCCCAATCTCGATCGGCTCGTCTCGCGTGGTACTACGTTTACACATGCTTACAACATGGGTTCGTGGAGCGGTGCGGTCTGTGTCGCGAGCCGCAACATGTTGCTAACGGGTCGCAGCGTTTGGCGAGCAGAAGTGCTTTCGAAGTCGACCGAAGAGGAACGAATCGCCGGTCGGCTCTGGCCTCAATTGCTCAAGACGGCTGGTTACGATACTTACATGACGGGCAAATGGCACATACAAGCCAAGCCCGATTTGACCTTCGACGTTACTCGGCATGTTCGCCCCGGAATGCCCGGAACCATCGAGGCATCCTACGACCGTCCCAAGGATGGCAAGCCTGATACCTGGTCTGCGTCCGACAAGTCCATCGGTGGTTTTTGGGATGGGGGCAAGCATTGGTCCGAAGTAGGAGCCGATGATGCAATCGATTTTATTGGGATGGCCAAAGAAAAAAAGAATCCATTCTTCATGTACGTGGCATTCAACGCACCGCACGATCCGCGTCAATCACCTAAGGAGTTTTTGGACAAGTATCCTCTCGAGCGCATCAAGCTGCCTAAGAGTTTCTTGCCGAACTATCCTCTCAAGGATGCGATCGGTTGCGGGCCAGGATTGCGAGACGAAAAACTGGCACCGTTTCCCCGAACGGAGAATTCCATTCGAGTCCATCGTCGAGAGTATTATGCGTTGATCACGCATTTGGATCAGCAGATCGGCAGGATTTTGACGTCCCTTGAGAAATCCGGCAAGGCGGATAATACTTGGATCTTCTTTACGGCTGACCATGGTCTTGCGGTCGGAAATCATGGACTTGTGGGAAAACAAAACATGTATGACCATAGCATTCGCGTTCCGTTTATCGCGGTCGGTCCTTCGGCAAAACCGAATCAAAAAATCTCTGCACCGATTTATCTCCAAGATGTCATGGCAACCACTTTGGAATTGGCCAACATACCGAAGCCAAAGTCGGTTGAGTTCAATAGCCTGTTGCCATTGTTGCGAGAGGAGACAAAGAATTCGGCTTACTCTGCAATCTATGGTGCTTATTTGCAGTTGCAACGATGCGTTGTTTTCGATGATTGGAAATTGATTGCCTATCCGACAGCGGGTGTAACACGACTTTACAACCTCAAAAACGATCCGTTAGAAATGCGAGATCTTGCAAGCGACCCTGCTCAAACAGTTCGCAAGAAAGAGCTATATGCGAAGCTCTTCGAATTGCAGTCGCAACTGGGAGACTCGCTGCAACTGAAAACCGAAAAATAGAACACAAAAGCACTTAAGCTATTACTTTGAAGATAGGATTTTACGATCGATGATCAGAATGAAGCAATGTTTTTCAGGACTCTTCGCGTTGTTGATTGCGTCTGTCATCGCGGCAGGCTTTTCTGGTTGTGAAGGCAACCCGAATTTGTTCCATGCGTCAGGCAAAGTCACACTGGATGGCAAACCTGTTGAAAAAGCTTTTGTCACCTTCATACCGATGGGAGGCGGTTCGACTTCGTACGGAAAAACGGACGCAGACGGGCACTACGAAATGAAGTTCACTGATCGCCTCTTAGTGCGTGGCAGGGTCAAAACCGCGTAGAAATCAAAACTGGCGACGTTGGGACCAGGGGCGAACCGGCACCGCGAGAGCGAATTCCATCTGCTTTTAATACAGCATCAACACTTGTTGCGGAAGTAAAGTCCGGAAACAACGTTTTTGATTTTGTTCTTAAATCGGACGCTTCGAAAATCGTTCAACCTAAACTCGAATGATACGAAGTGCTGAGGTTGAATACTCGTTTTGGTTTTGTTTCTAGATTTTTTTTAGAGGAACTGGATTATGTTAAAACACAAATCGCGTATCGGATTCACGTTGGTCGAGCTTTTGGTCGTCATTGCGATAATTGGGATACTCGTCGGGTTGCTATTGCCGGCCGTGCAGGCTGCTCGCGAGGCAGCACGTCGTATGCAATGCTCAAACAATCTTAAGCAAATAGGCTTAGCGATGCATACTTACCACGACGCTTATAAGAAATTCCCACAGGGATGAAAACACTTGAGCCATCCATATACAGAAGATTGCGAAACTACATTCCCGAATACATCATCGACGATGGGAACCAAGGCCTACGATGAATTTCGACTCCGGAAATCGCCCGTCCCGGCCGCCATTGCCCAGAATCAGACAACGAAACTACCCCTGTCGATTTCATTCAACCAAACAACGGTGGCTGGAAAGCAATTGGCGGAGGACTTACGTCACGATGGTAGAGGCGA
>CAMDKL010000093.1 GCA_945900945.1 Pirellula staleyi DSM 6068 | reverse complement strand
CATACTTCGATGGTGACTTGGAACGGATCGGTACCTGCATCGAGCATCTTGTTCATGGCAGCTGACTCGTGCCCCTTGATGTACTTGCTCCAGGAGGTGGCTTCCTTACTGCGGTAGATAACGGGATCTGGATTACCTACGTTTTGGGCCATGATGCCGGGGCGTGCATCCGCGATTTGCTGAACGGCAGCGCGGTAGTACTGGATGATCTTATCTGCCGAGTCTCCATCATCCAGCGCGTACAAGATGTTATTGGTATCGTTATTGAAGATAGTTCCGAATGCACGATTGTCATCGGGCATCCGCAGGGGAGGCTGATCAGCGGCGAGCGAATGAGAACCGATGCCAGCGATGGCCACACAACATGCTAGACCGGCCACACAACGAAGTTGCAATAGACTTTTCATACTGATTGATCTGAATGACACTGGAAAATGGACGGAAAGGAGCTCGATTTGGCAGTCCACCTACATGGACACGGACTGAGGCGAGGCAATAGCAGCGTGTACCATTATAGGATATTTGCTCCGACTATTGCGCGCGCTGAACACAACGCGCGTAAGATATCGGTTTCGCGGATAGGCTGTGAATTTATAGGTGGGGCAACAAAGACAGTCGCCTTTTGCTCCGCAAAAGAACCGCTAAGTGACGCCACTTTCGCAGAGCGAAAGGCGACTATCATAAAATCACAGCCTCGGCACCGAATTGCACGAACCCGATATCAGGTCAGAATGTCGTGGATGGGGCGGCCACCGTGAGCGACGGGCACAGGCCGGCCGAAGGCGTCCAGAACGCGGAACTCTGGATCGATTCCCAGCGCATGATAGATGGTGGCACAAATATCCGCAGTGCTGACGGGCCCGTCTTTGACATAGGCCGCTTGCGCATCGGACTCACCATGGATCGTACCGCCACGAATTCCCGCACCGGCTAAGAGAATGCTATAACAAAACGTCCAGTGATCGCGACCAGCCTTCCCATTGATGCGCGGCGTACGACCCATCTCACTCATGAGGACCACTAGCGTTTCGTGGAGCAACCCTCGAGCTTCAAGATCCTCCATCAGCGCCGAATACGTCTGATCTAGCCCAGGCAGTTTATTCTCTTTGAGGATCGTGAAATTGTTGGTGTGCGTGTCCCAAGCATCGTAGTCCACTCTAACGCGATCCCAAAACAGATCCCAAGTGACGTTGACAAATCGAACGTCGCGTTCGACCAGTCGCCGTGCAATCAATGTACTGTTGCCGAACAAGGTCTTACCGTACCGATCGACAAGCTTCGGATCTTCGTCATCCAACTCGAAGGCCGTTTTGAGATTGGAAGAAGTCAAGATGTCAAACGCCATTTGCTTTTGATGCCCGAAGTTCTTAACACCGTTGCTCGCTTCGATATGTCGAAGTTGGTCGTCGAATTGGTCGAGCAATCTGCGGCGAGAAAGGAGTCGATCGATAGTGATACCATCCTGTAGCGTTCCCATGATTCTGGGCATGCCAAGCACCTGTTGAGGCTTGCCAGGTACCGGTTCGCGAGTTCCTTCGGGGCGGTGAGGGTTGCACTCGGTTGTAAGGGCGTCAAACTGCTTTCCCAAGAATCCACCGTAGGGACCTGCGCGGCGAATGTTTTGTCCCCATCCGAGATAACAGGGCATATAGACGTAGTCCGGCAACTCGCGACTTCGCCGCTTGGCGCCCTCTTCGACTCCACCCACTTCACCACTTTGTCGCAAATACTCGCATACCGATCCCATGCTAGGTGGATAACTGTCAAGCGTGATTCGATTGTCGGCCACCTGGATTTCGTGTCCAGTGTAACTGGGCAGCGTATTATGACAACCTGCAGCATGCGTAACGGTGCGAACGATAGCCGCCTTGTGCATCCACTTTGCCATTTGTGGTAAATGTTCGCAGATCTGAACACCGCCAGCGCTGGTCGCTATCGGTTTGAATATCGTTCGCACCTCAGAAGGGGCATCCGGCTTGAGATCAAACATGTCTTGAGTTGCCGCGCCGCCAAGCAAGTAGAGAAGTATTACATTCTTGGCCTTACCAGGACGCAACTGACCAGCTTCGCGCGCCGCCAGCAACTGAGGCAACCCAAACCCACCGATCGCGGACAGAGCTCCCGCTTTTAACGTCTCGCGACGGGTCACACCATCGCAACATCGCCGCGGACTACCCAACATGGTCAACATGGATAAATTCCTTTCGGTTCATTCTCACAAGCACTTGTTCGAGGCGTGACTCATGCGCTCGCGTATTGAAATCATTCGCCTGAGATTTTAACATATAGTTTATCAAGTTTCGCAACGAAGCGGCGCTGTTCAGCTAGCTATTATTGGATTCCCAACAAGGCTTGACTTTTACGACCAAAATGACAGCTATCGGCAACGTCTTAAAGCATTTTTGCGTTGACGATGGTATCGTTTACAAGGGTTTGTTTGCAAGTGTTAGCGATTGTTCAGCATTTTCTGCCTCGTTTATTCCATTTTTTTAGGCGTAACGTGCGAATCATCAAGTTGCCAAGTTTGTTCCTTGTTGTTGCGTTGTTCAGCACATCCTACTTTGTTTCGAGAAGTGTCGCGGAAGATAAGACCGACCGACAAAAGCGGGAATATCTGCAAACGATTCTGTATTCTCCCAAAGCAGTTCGCGACTGGATTTCGGGTGATGTACTCTGGGGGGAAGCCTATCATCCAACACTAGGCTGGGTTCATAATAATCGAACCATTCATCACGGAGCCAATGAGTCGTACGCTTCGTATCACTACGATCCTGATGGCGCTCGTCACGTCATGGCTTATGCGGGCCAACCTTGCCGAATCAATACGTATGGCGACAGCTTCACTTCCTGCGAACAGGTCAACGATGGTGAGACCTGGCAGGAGTATCTTGCAGTGCACCTGCAGGAACCGATCCGGAATTTCGGAATCGGGGGATACTCGGTTTATCAAAGTTACCGGCGCATGCTTGAGCAAGAATTAAAGACGCCTGCTCCATACATTATCTTTAACATCTACTACGACGACCACTATCGCAATCTGACGGGCTGGCGCAGAATTCGCCATGGTAGTACTCCCGTCAGCAACGACGAGGTTTCTTCCCCGCCATTACCCCACGTCCGTGTGAATCCAGCGACCAAAGAGTTTATTGAATTTGAAAATCCGTGCCCAACCCCGGAATCAACCGTGAAGCTATCTGACATCGATTGGGTGTTCGAGCTATTCAAAGATGATTTCACTCTCAAGGTGGTTATTGCCCAACGAAACCTCGCAGCGGGCACGCCTGAGCTGAGCTACCAGGAGATTGGCGAACTTGCCGCACAACACGGGTTGAACTTACGTGTCGAAAGCCCAGATTCGCTGAGGGAAGCGGTGGACGCGATTTTCACCGGCGCCGCCCTTTACGCGAGCATGCGGATTGTCGAGAAAGTCGAAACATTCGCAGCGGAACAGCACAGACAGGTCCTGTTTGTATTGTCTCATGGCAACAAAGCATTTCAGAATGCCGTCCGCTCCGGCAAAAGATTTGATCAGCCGTTTGTGGACTTTATGAAATCCAAAAAACGACTCTATGTCGATCTGATGGAATCCCATCTTGAAGACTTTGCAGAGCGAACTCTCAAACCTGAACAGTACGTAAAAAAGTATTGGATAGGCCACTATAGTCCATCGGGAAATTTCTTTGCCGCCACGGCAATCCGACAGAGGCTAGTAGAGCTGTTGGCCCCCAAGCCACTTAGCTACAATCCATCAGGCAGAGTCACTTTTGAAAGTCCTTGGGAAGGTGGTTCGCCTAAGGCCAAACGCTGATTGGCCGATTGCAGCATGGCTGGGAGGTCATGCACCTGCCGGGCCCGTGAAATGTGGGTCAGTCCAGCCGACGGGCCAACAAAATATGCTGTACTCGATCACTCCCGAGCTCTATCTAAGCAGTGCGTGAACTTCCTTGACGATCGATTCTTCGACTTCGGGCGCCCAAACTGTTGGCTGGCCGTAGTAGATCATCGCTCCGCCCCCCTCGTAACCGCCTTCCGTTAGAACGCGCCGAGAAGGGATGTAGGCCATTACATCGTTCGAGTAACCCGCGACCCATGTCTTTGGCCCTTTTAGTTCGGCCTTCAAGCGAACAGCAAAATCGACCACAACTTCGCCTCCCAGCGAAATGAATTGAACGTCATCGCCGATTGTCCAGGCCGAAACTGGGTAGGGGTACGTCTGGCTAAGAGGCTTGCCGGAATCGATTTGCTTGAGCAATATTATGGCGCGCGAAGCGATATATGGGTCTTTCGCTTGGCTATCGTTGGCCAGTTGTTCGCGAGTCGGCAATGGGCCGAACGCCAGATCGATTTCGCGATAGCGAACCCCCAATTCGCCTTTGATGTCGCGCATCTTCGACGTGAGCAACACCGACTCAACCGAATCGGCCAATCGACGACCGTAATGGCGTGCGTGCTCGACGGTGCGACGTGGCAATGGATTTTGATCGGCGCCACAACCGGCCCAAAATAACGCAACGCAACCGGGATGAATCTCCTCCAGATCCATCATGGCAAAAGCCGGATAGTCGCCCGACCACTGGTACGTTCCCAACACAGTGGAGTGACAAGCGTATCCGAAGAGTACCGACTTGAGTTTGCTCGAAGCGTCATAGGCCGCCAGCACTGGTACGTCGTGATCAAACGGCCCTTTCAGTTGGCCGTTGGTCCGTGCCTCAGGTACATTCGCTTCTGAATTGGTGCGTCGATTGACGGCGAACGTGGAGGTACCGCTACCCCACTTGAGCGAGACAGGCTCCAAGTTCTTGATAGCATGTCCAACCACTTCGGTGACTTTTGCCACCAGCGCGTCACCGTACTGATCGATTTCCTTCAACTGTTTTTCGTTCAGCCGCCAAACCAACATTGCGCCTAGATTTCGCCCTACGGCTGGCCCGGTGTGAGTGTGCGAAGTGCAAATCGCGATGCGAGATCGATCAAGATCGTATTTGCTCTTGAGTTGTTCGCAAATCTGAACCGACAATTCGCGATCGATGCCAACGAGATCCAACGTCACGACCGCGGCTCTACTCCCTTTTTCGTCCTGAATCACCTGCGCCTTGGCCCACAGATCCGTCAGTTTGCCCTCTGCTGGTTTATCGCGACTCCCATAGCCGGACATCCAAATGTACTTGTCTGGAGTGATCGATATCTTCGCAGCCCCCGATTTCCATTTGAGTTCATCCTGCGCCGATGTTTCTATAGCCACCACAGCATTGTGCAGAACAATCGTTGCAAGCAACCACTGAACCATTTTTAAGCTACTACTATGCATGTTGTGTCCCGATTAAACGACTTTGTGACTGCGACTATGTGACTGCGTAACAATCCTCTTCTCTGCCAGCGTCTGCCAGCAATCGAATCGAAATCATCTTACCAAAGGATTTCCTTGTTGCGTACAAGTCTATTCGGATACTAGCAAGCTCATACGTCTGCAAGTCGTTCGGTGGCATCTCCGAACTCCTTGACATTGATCCCGTACTTTTCCAACAACGTTAAGTACAATCCGCACATTTTGCGATTGGACTGGCCTGCGTAGTCGAGCACGCGCCCGCCTTGCAGCTGACCGCCTTCACCGCCGACCAGCACACACGGCAGATTGCTGGCGTCATGGCCGCCCGTCTGCATGCTGGACAGGTACATCAGCACGGAGTTATCCAAGGCGGTATGTTCGCCTTCCTGGATTGAGTCCAGTTTGCGGGCGATGTACGCGAACTGCTCCAAAAAGAACTGGTTCACTTTCAACCAATCGGGCGACTGCTTGCCACGATCCGAATGCGACAGCTCGTGATGTCCAACGGCGACATTCAAGTGTGGGAACTGCAGGTAGCTGTGGTCATTGTTCAGCTTCAGAGTACAAACACGCGTCGCATCGGTTTGAAACGCCAGGACGAGAATGTCGCACATCAGCCGCATGTGGTCAGCCAGGTTTTGCGGAATGCCCTCTGGCGGCCGTGGCAAGTTTGGTTTGTCGAGTGTTGGCCGCCAACCTTGTAGTTCACCCTGCTTGCCCGCCTGCCCGATGCGTTGCTCGATCTCTCGCACTGAATTGAGATACTCATCGAGTTTCTGTTGGTCGGTCGCGCTGATCCGCGAGCGAAACCGATTCGCTTCATTGAGCACTACATCTAACACGCTCCGATCACTGCGTTCTCCTTCACCTTTGAAGAGCCGATCGAAGGCCAGTGCCGGATATAGTTCGAGCGGTGTTGGGGCGGTGGGCGAACTCCACGAGATATGCGAGCTGTATAGCATCGAGTAGTTCTTGTGTATTCCCGGATTCGACCGTTCGCAACCCAGCACGAGGCTCGGTACTTTTGTTGAATTTCCGTAACGTTGAGCGATGATTTGGTCGAAACTAGTTCCCGAACGAATATCTCCTCCCGAAGCAAGCGGAGCGCCGGACAGAAGATTTCCCGTTTGTGAACTATGGATGTTTCCCTTGAGGGCTTCCGCGTTGTACAGTCCGTTAATGAACAGCAGGCGCTCGCGAAAATCAGTCAGCGATTCGAGAACTGGTCCCAGTTCCATATCCTTGCCCGCACCCTTGGCCCACCACTTCCCTGCATGAAAGCCATTGCCCGAGAACAATACTGCCAGACGCACTGGCGGTTGACTCTGGCCCTTCGCAGAGGAAGAAGATTCGTCGCCCCAGACCTTCAGCGATTCCAGCCACGGCAGTGCCATCGTAACGCCCAATCCACGGAGAAGAACGCGACGCTTGAAGGACTGGATGTGCATGATATTTTCTGGACTCCTTGATATGGAATTAATGCAGTTTTTCATTGTAGTCTTTCGCACGGCGAAAAAAAGCATAGCGAAAGTTGCGATGTTCCATTCTTTCGCGGAGCGAAAGACGACAATAAAAAGACAATAAAAAAACCGTAGGATGCTAAGTAATTGCGTTTGTTTAAGGAATAGTTGGCGCTTTCCAGCGAACTACTTCGAGATGCGATTTTCCATCCGTGCCGCGATAAGAATAAGAAGTTACCAAGGTACCATCCTCCGTCTGCACGGTGGGTCCAAATCCACCGCCCTGATAACGCCTGCCGGTCTTCGTGTCTAGCATAACTCGATCATGGGCGAAGTCGAATTCGAAGCCGTCTTCGGTTTCGGTGCCGAAGTGCGCGCGCACCCCAAGGGGCGGATTGAGATCTCGAACCGTAAAGGTCAACAGGAGACGCTTGTCCTGAAGCCTGAGCAACGACATGTACATCTCGCCGTAGTCGCCAAAGTCGCGAATGCGATCAAAGCTCTTGCCTCTGTCGACGGAAGAGAAAAGTATGAAGTGATCGGCCTGGTCATTACCCGCCTTGATCGGTCGATCCTTGATAGGCAGTTCGTTGCTGTCCACTCGTACCAACGACCAGATCTTGCCTGATCTCGCTTGCCAAAGCCAAGTCTCGCCGCCAAAGAAGCCGTACTTGCTCTTAAAATCTTTCGGTTCGCACTTCTGCGACTTATCCCAGGTCTTGCCGCCGTCTGTCGAGCGCCACATGAAGTAAGGGCCACCACCGCCGCCGTAGTCGACACCCAATAGCAGCGATCCATCGGCCAACTCGAGCACATTGCGGCTCGTGTGGTTGCTGGCATTGGGCTTGATTCCTTCCGATTCAACTCGGGTGGATTGCCACGTTTTGCCGCCATCGGTGGATCGATGGAGAAACCCAGTCGTGTAGCCCCACTGGCTTTGAACGTCCTTGTTCAGCAAATGACCAGTCATGAATACCGTACCGTCCTTGAGGACCGTCAAGTAGGGTTCGCGGCCAAGCAATTTAAGAGGCTGGCCGTCGGTCCAAGTTCGACCGCCATCGTTTGAGCGAAAGAGCGACGTCTGTTCCATGACTTTTGTCCCCTCACGCTTGTGTTGATGAAAGGCGGTCAGCAACAACTCACCGCTAGGCAGCTTGGCAATGCATGGTTTGTAGTCATCGGCTACGCCCAACGAAATCCGTTCGCCCACTAACTTATCCGTCCGAAGCGATTGGCGATGAGCGATTGGAATGTCGTTGTCCACTATTCGGAACGAGTCCATCACAATCGACTGATCGACCGTACCATAAGCGTTGTCGCCACCGACATGACCGACAACCAAGATCCGGCCGTCCTTCAGTTGAACCGAGCGAGGATAATAGGCGCTCCCGGAAACGTCGAGCTTTTGCCAGGATTGCCCCGCATCGGTCGTCCAATGGATTCCGCTCGTGGCTACATGCAAGATGGGTCCTTCGCGGGTCGCCAGCAATTCTGGTTGGCCACTATGCGGTAGGACCGACTGATGAGCTTTCTGTGCAACCCAAGTATCGTTTGATTTTTTTAGAATTCCTTGCCAGCGCTTGGCATCGCTCTCGCGACGGTAGAGAGTCAGCAAATCTCCGTTGTCGAGTTCAGCGATATCGAACTCCTCTGTCCATCCGCCGCGTTGATCGGCGTGAATCGCAGGGATCGGGCCCGTCCAGTTTTGACCTTGATCGGAGGATAGGAGCAAGGCAGGTTCAACACTCTTGCTGAATTCCGCTCGCGTTTGACTTCCAGCGGGCGTCTGAGCTACACCGGACAGCAGCAGGATTCGACCATCGCGCAGCAACCGAATGCGACGCGGCCAGGTTGAGTATTGGTTCGCGTCGATCGGCACTTGCGGTTTGCTCCACGTCTTCGTTCCATCGTTGGAACGCTGTAAGAATCCGGTCTGGGGCAAGTCGCGATCGTAAGGGAGGTAAAACCCGAACACGCCGCGCACAATCGTGCCATCTGCCAGAGCGGTAAGAGCCTCGTTGGTCACTCCGTTCATGCAGGTCTTGAATTCGTCTTCGCTGACCTTCTGCCACGATTTGCCTGCATCCTTGGATTGCAAGTAGACGTTTTGCATATCCAGCCCAGTCATGTCGTAGCCCGCATGCCCGGCGGGTGGCCAAGTCAGTTGACGTTGCACTTCCTTGGGAGCTTGAGGTCGGCTTTCCACCGGCCCAGTCGCTTGAGTGAAGCCCACCATGACGCTGCCATCGGGCATCGTCCAAGCACCGACCCAGCTGGTGAACCCAGGTGACTGCGGCGAGTGATAGATCGTCTGCCTTTTGTGTTCGACAGCCGAGAAATCACTTGCTGCTCCTGCAGTGGAAATCAAGACGAGAAAAGAGATTGTTAGCAAGAGTTTCCATGGAGATTCTCGGTACACAATAAGTTCTTTCACTTGAATTCCAGGCTGAATTTTGGTTTGCCATTATAACACGGCCGTTGCCCTGTGACTTGCCTTGCGGAAAAGCGAATCACGTCGTCTATCGTTCCATCCATGACTAGTCGCTCGCCTAGAGGCTGGTAGCTTCGGATCCCTATCAAACCGAACCGTTAGAATTTTACCATAAAGCGCCAGCGAGTGATCTCCTCCGATTGGGTTGAGCGCTAGGTAATGGTTCGACTGTATCAAACATCTAAGTATACCAATCATTGTGTCCACTTCTACTACTAGCTTTTCCGGCAAAATATTCGGCATGGGAACACCCAACAGGAAAGTCACGTTTGAAAGCACCAGGGAAGGCGGTAAGGATAAAGTTGGACGTTGACGATGATTGGAATACTCATTCTTGATCTCTGGCTTGACTTTCCGAGTCGAGCATGCACAGAATCTCTCAGTTGCGCAAGCCGCATCTAAGCGACCCCACTCGGAAAGCCAAGCTTTACGTCAGGAACCTACGAATGACCTCATCTGTGCAACAGATCGACTATGGCATGTTTATCATGCCTTACCACGCGCCAGACAAGCCACTGGCGCAAGGCTACGACGAAGATCTTGAATTGATCATTCGCGCCGAGGAGCTTGGATTCAAGGAGTTTTGGATCGGCGAGCATCACACGATGAAGTACGAAACGATCGTGATGCCAGAGATTTTCATCGCCCGAGCCCTCGGTGAAACATCTCGCATCCGAATGGGCCCAGCTCCAATCTGTCTCAATCAACACCATCCCGCACACGTGGCGAGCCGCCTTGCTTTCTTGGACCATCTCGCCAAAGGTCGGCTGAACCTGTGCTTCGGCAATGGTAGCGTGACAGCCGATCAGGAGCTCTATTCAGTGGATCCCAAAGACGGCGGCGCCATGATGCATGAAGCCATGGATGTCATTTTAGATCTTTGGTCACATGACCCACCCTATTCCCACAAGGGTCGATTCTGGCAGTTCGAACTCAAGCAGACGGTCGATCCGGAGTGCCTGATCGGTTACATCCACCGACCATATCAGCTGCCTCATCCTCCAATAGCCTTGCCGGGCACAAGTCGCAATTCGTACTCGATGAAGATTGCTGGGCAACGCGGCTATCAAGCCTTTGCTCATTGTCTGGTGGCTGGCAACATCGTGGCAGACCAATGGCTAACCTATGCCGCGGCTGCCACTGAGGTGGGTCGCACGCCGCACAGGTCGGATTTCAAAGTCGCGCGTTCCATCTTTCTCGCCGACACCACAGCAGAAGCCCTAAAGCGAGTTCGCACGAACTCACTGGGAAAAAACTACGAGTACATTGGCGGATTGTTTGACAAAGGTCTCGGTCGACGCATCTACAAGCGTGACCCCAACATGCCGGATGCTCAATGCAATCTTGACTACCTCATGACCGAGCAGATCATCGCTGGAGATGTTGACGAGGTCTTGCGCCGACTGTTGCTACTCATTGAAGAAACGGGCGAATTCGGCACGTTGATCCTCATGAGCTATGATTGGGATGACAAAGCTGCCTGGGTGCGCAGTATGGAACTCTTTGCGAAAGAGTTGATGCCAGCCCTGAATCAAGCCGTCTGTGGGGAAAAACTAGGAAAGGAAAGCATCTGTGATTAGCACGCACATTAACCGCATGCGTGAAAAGCTGCGAGCCGGACAGATTGTACTGGGGGCAGGTATCACTTTGTCGGACCCCACTGTAACAGAAGCTATTGCACCGAGTGTTGATTTCGTCTGGATCGATATGGAGCACAACGCGCTGAGTGTCGAGTCCATGCTGGGACATTTAATCGCGGCGCGGGCAGGAGGATGCGCATCGATCGTGCGCATTCCGACCAACGATGTCGGTTGGGTAAAACGTGTTCTTGATTCCGGCGCAGAGGGGATCATTCTCCCGCGCGCGTACTCGGCGGACGAGGTGGCCGAGTTTGTATCCGCTTGTCGCTATCCGCCCCTCGGAACCCGAGGCTTCGGACCACGGCGACCGATGCAATTTGGAAGACTTGAACAGCAGGCTTACCTGCAACAGGCAAATCGAGATGTGTTCGTCGTCGCCCAAGTGGAGACCGCCGAGTTAGTGGGCGACTTGGACCGTGTTCTCAAACTCGAAGGTTTGGATTCGCTGGTTCTGGGACCGCAAGACTTGTCTGGTTCCATGGGGCGGCTGGGACAGACCACCCATCCCGACGTTGTGGCAGCCTTGCGGACCGTTGCTACCAAAGCCAGGGCGGCGGGCAAGTTTATCGGTGCCGGGCTGGGCGCCAATCCAAAGTTCGCTGAGCTGCTGATCGAATGCGGGGTGCAGTGGCTCCAGGCCGGCAACGACTACGAATACATGATCCGCGCCTGCGATCAAACCTTCAGCGCCATTCGCGGCACCTCCTCCCAAGACTCTACCACGGATTCGTACGGCCAGAAGCTCTAAATGGAAAGCCCTTTTGCGTGGAACAACCAACCCATGTGCGCTACCAAGTCTTAGCGGTCGTCTGCAGTCTGGCGGTACTGACCTATATTCAGAGGCAAGGCTTTGTCGCAGCCACGCCGTACATCAAAGAAGATCTCGGACTGCGCGACGGGCAGATGGGTTATTTGCTCGCCGTTTGGTTGGTTGCGTATGGCCTCTTTCAAGTGCCATGTGGATTGATCGGTGATCGAATTGGTGCGCGTCATCTCATAACAGTGTTGGTCTTGGGATGGTCGTTGACTTTGTTGGCCGTTGCCTTGACTGTCTTCCTTCCTACCGGGAGTTGGTTGCCCTTTGCGGTCCTGTTGGTTCTACGCTTCGTTTTCGGTGGATTCCAAGCGGGCGTGTTTCCTGGACTGGCGCGCGTTGTCACAGACTGGATGCCAGCCCAAGTGCGCGGCTCCGCGCAGGGATCGATTTGGACATTCAGCCGGATCGGCGGCGCACTGGCACCGGTGTTCGTAGTGTGGTTGATTACCAAAGTGTTTCACGGTTGGTCGATAACCATCACGCTCATCGCGTTAATGGGTTTGTTGTGGTGCGCATTTTTTTGGTGGTGGTTTCGAAATCAACCCGAGGAGATGCCGCAAGTCAATGAAGCAGAGCGCGAGTTGATTTCCCAAAGCCGCGTTGAAACTTCCCAAGCGGTGGGGCCGCTCCCTTGGGGCCGTTTCTTGACCTCTCCCAACGTTTGGGGCCTGTGTCTGATGTATGGATTTGCCGGCTATGCGGGAAACTTCATTACCAGTTTCCTCAACGTCTATCTGCGCGATCATCGCAATTTACCGGACACAACTACCGCCTGGCTAGCAGGAGTGCCGCTGGCTGCAGGAATCGTCTCCAGCTTGACGGGAGGTGTCGTCTCCGATCGACTGATTCGACTCTTGGGCAGTCGCAAGTGGGGTCGACGAATCGTCGGTTCAGTCGCGCTGGCCTTGGCGGGTGTATGTACCACTTGCACGCCGTGGGTTAACGAAGTTTGGCAACTGGCAATTATGCTTGGGGCTTGGATGTTTTTTAATGACGCAATGATGGGGCCCGCCTGGGCATCCTGCGCCGATGTTGGCGAGCGTTATGCCGGCACTCTCTCCGGCGCCATGAATATGACTGGCGCATTGGCAGGTGCCATAAGTATGATTGTGACAGGTCAGTTGTTGGATTCGAGCCGTTACTCAACGATATTTGCCGTGTTCGGATGTGGTTATGCATTGGCAGCCTTATGCTGGTTGGCCGTTGACGTGACCAAACCACTTGTGCCCCGAGAAGGAAACTGAAAATGACAATTCAAGCACAAACACTGAAGGTTGCACTCGTCGATTTGGATGGTCATCCTGTGCCTCCATGGGTCGTGGAAAGCCTGACGGGAGTTGGCGTCGAGCTGCTCGTTCGACAATGCAATTCACAAGGTGAACTGGCTGACCACGCCAAGGAGGCGGAGATCGTTTGGCTGTTCGGAGGTAGCCGTCTCTTGCACGGTGGCACCTTAGAGTTGTTGCCTCGCTGTTGGGCAATCGTCCGCACGGGGAGTGGAACTGACAACGTTCCGGTCGACGAAGCGACAGCCCGCGGTATCGTCGTCGCCAATACGCCCTCCGCACTAAGCGATGGTGTTTCGGATCACGTCATTGCCTTGATCATGACCCTAGCGCGGCGTTTGCCGCAGCAGGATCGAGAAACGCGAGCTGGGATCTTCGATCAAAATTTGAGTCGCCCACGAAACTCATTTCACGGACGAACCTTTGGCCTGGTTGGCTTCGGACACATCGCGCGCGACGTTTATCGCAAGCTGAGTGGCTTTGGAATGAAGTGGTTAGTACACGATCCGCTCCTCAAGCCCGCTGAAGCAGCCGCTCAAGGTGTTCAGCTCGTTCCGCTAGAGACACTGCTGGCAGAATCCGATTTCGTTTCGCTGCATTGTCCACTAACGCCGACGACGCGGCGACTGATCGGTGAACAAGAACTGCGGAGGATGAAACCGACCGCAATTTTGATCAACACATCGCGCGGCCCGGTAGTCGACGAGTCCGCCTTGATTCGCGCCCTCACCGATGGTTGGATTTCGGCAGCAGGCATCGATGTTTTCGAACAAGAACCTCCAGCGCGGGACAATCCGCTTTTCAAATTGGACAACGTAGTGCTCACGCCGCATTCGGCCAGTCAGTCCGGCGACGGCATCGAACCTCGCTGGCGGGCATCTGTCGAAACGCTGCAAACGCTCGCCAAGCATCGTTGGCCACCTTCGTGTGTCAATCGACACGTCAAGCCTCAGCGCGATTTGTTTGCGGGCTAGATCGCTCATTGGGTGCTTCAGGATTGAGTCTGGCCAACAACTTGACTACACTTAGTTCACCTGTCTAGTTCGACTGTCCCAAATCGTAAATTTTATTGGTTTGTAAGCCGACGGCGCTAGCCGCGGGTTTTGGTTTCGCAGCGTTTTGTCGATGCACCACCCGACGCTAGCGCGTACGGCTCACGATTTGGGGTTAGCTGAAGGCATGTTGGAAAATGTTCTTACTGAAACGTTTGGCGATGCCCCGTCTCTTTGTTCTCATCATTGCTGCGAAGTGGTTAACGTTGTGTTTCTCCGCGATCTCTCTGGCGGTTGATCCATTGCAAGATCAGTCATCAAGACTGGCTGAACAGTACATCGCAAACGTTCGTCCTCTAATGCAACAATTCTGTCTGAATTGCCATTCGACAGCCATGCAAGAAGGCGATTTAGATCTCGAACGCTTTGCAACCACTTCCGAGATGCGTCGCGATACAAAGGCTTGGCTGGGAGTTGTTGAGATGCTCGACAATGGAGAGATGCCACCCAAGGAATCGAAACAGCCGACGCCCCAGCAGCGGCAGCAACTGCGAGATTGGGTCAAACGATTCCTCGATTCTGAAGCGCTAGCCAACGCCGGTGATCCAGGCCCCACTGTGCTGCGTCGGCTCAACAATGCCGAGTATCGGTACACCCTACGGGACCTAACGGGAGTGGATTTAGATCCAACGCGAGAGTTTCCCTCCGACAGCGCCGCTGGCGAAGGCTTTACCAATGCGGGGAATGCACTCTCGATGTCGCCCGCTCTGCTGTCAAAGTACTTTGACGCTGGAAAAAAGATTGCTAGTCATGCGGTGCTGCTCCCAACTGGCTTTCGTTTTTCGGAGTTTAACACGCAACGAGATTGGACCGATGAAGCGTTAGCGAAGATCCGTGATTTCTACCGCCAGCGAGTAGACGTCGTCGAATTGGGAAATGGCACACCCGTTGTCTTGAATCTATATAGGCATTGTCAGATCGGGCCGGCCAAAAGTGCTCTGTGATCGTCAAGGAAATCGTAGCCGAACATCGAAAGCCGGAAGCCGCCACGACCTTGAAATGAGCCGTGACAGCTACGGCCGTTGCAACCGAGTCGTCCTAGCAGGGCGACGACATGCCGCTGAAAATTAGGGCTCTCGGGATACGGTCCTTCGGAAGCGACATTTTGAAACCGCTCGCTAATCGGCGGTACGACGGTTTCAGCGGCCGAGACGAAATTCGTTATTAGGGCGTGGAGCACGGCCAGAATAGATGAATACTTGCGTAACATCGTGCTGATTTCCTTGGCAGCGATACCCGCTTCATTGGCTAATAGACTTTGCGTCAACCCGTAGAACAATGCGATCCAACAGACCCCAAGGTAAGAAAAGTTCTTGGGCGGATGGATATTCATCTGTCTTGCCGCAGTCTTGCTCATCAATGATTGTTTCTTTCAAGTTATCCCTATCTTAACACAACCCAGACGCGGAAGTAGACTCTCTTCGTCGTTATGAAGCGGCAGGTGCCAGGGGACTGGTCGATTTGATTGTCGCCAAAGGCCAAGGTCATAGTTTTGTTTTTGGAGAGGATTCTTCTACAAACAAAAACTAGTGTGACGTACCGGCCCGATTTCCTTGTGACAATCTGACAACTAAACTAACTCAAAGAGTCCAATCGTTTATGGGTAGGTCTCTTAAGGAAGATTAAACAATGACAGCCACACGACGAAATTTTCTCCACGCAATTGCTGTGGGGAGTACTGCACTGGGAACAGGCTGGACTAGCGGCGGGCCGATCGAAGCGGCGGAGCGGGCGGCACTGGATGCTGCTCGAAAGCAGGCGGCCCACCGACGGCGGCGGATTATCTACAACAACGACGGCGATGATATCTGGGCCCCCGGCGCAGAAACAGTCGAGAATTTTCTGGCTGTTCGCCATGAGCCGCTACTCGGAACTCAAGTGGACAGCATCTACTACTGCACCACACAGAGCTTCAATCTCTTCACTCATGACAGTCATGCGGCGGAAGTGTTTTTGACCCGCCAAGGAACTTTCGCAAACAACAACTTGAAGTCGTTTATCGAGCAAGGTACCGATGGGTTGCGCATGTCGTGCAATTTCGCTCGAAAGCATGGATTGGAGTCGATATGGACGTTGCGGATGAACGACATCCACGATTGTTTTACACCGCAATACGTATCGCGTTGGAAAAAGGACGATCCGCGTCGCGTGATGGCTTCGTTGGAAAATGTTAGCGAACTCAAGGACCGGGGCCGGCTTTGGAGCTTGGTCGATTTCGAGCACCCAGACGTCGAACCACGAATGGCGGCTATCATTGAGGATGTGCTCCGCAACTATCCAGTCGATGGCGTTGAATTGGATTTCCTACGCGCGCCGTTCTACTTCCGATCGACCTATGAAGGAAAGGCAGCCACGGACAAACAAGCGAGTGTACTAACGCGGCTTGTCGAGACCATCCGAAAGAAAGTGCTAACAGAAAGCGAGCGCCAAGGAAAACCGTTTTTGCTCGCGGCTCGCGTTCCGGTATCGAAAAAACTCTGCAGTTATATAGGAATCGATATCGACGCTTGGCTGAGTGCAGGTATGATCGATGTGCTGGCAATCAGCGGTGGTTATGTAGCTTTCGATCAGCCAGTATCCGAGTTGATCGAACTTGGGCACCGGCATCAAGTACCTGTTTATCCGTGCCTCAGCCAATCAGGTTTAAATTATCGTCCACCGCGTGGAAAAGAGGGGCCGCAACCTTCGGCTGCCTGGTTTGGGGCTGCTGCGCGCCTTTGGGATGCGGGAGCAGATGGTATCTATTGTTTCAATCTCTTTCCCGGGCCTGGAACAACCGAGCAACGCGATTACGCCCTGAAGGTATTGAAGAGCATCGGTTCAAAAGAACTGTTGGCAAGTGCCGACCGCATGTTTGCCGTATGCGACGCAGGTTGGTCATTGCCAGGAGCCTTCTGGGCTAAAGACGCGGAGGAATTTTCGAATTCCCTGCCATTGACACGAGACGGCAAGCCAGCCATTACTGTACCATTGGTAGTGGCCGGTCCGATTGCGAACTCGGCCAAAGCCAGTAGTATCGAGTTGCGATTGGACTTTACGGGCCTGACCGACACCGAAGTTGCAACGGTCACAATGAATTCACATCAGCTCGGCTCGCCCAAGTCCGAAATCGTCGGTGATTCGAGACGCATTCGTTTCTCGGTTCCCGAAAGCTGTTCGCGCACAGGCGTAAACGAAATACGGGTGGAGGGAATCTCGGAGAAAGTGCAACTGGCTGGCGCAGAACTTTGGATCACGCGAATTGAGTGAAGTCGCTCAGTATTGTTAAATTCAGGCCGCTGATTGCCCAGGCAGAGTGGACAATGGGATGATTGATGAAACTAAATGCACGATCGAGTTTTCCTCGAGAGTAAACGTCGGACGCCCGGCTATTTCTCATACTGAGGTTTGGGCCAGATGTCGTTGCGGCCTTCCTATTTGGGAATTTGGCAGCTTGAAACAGGTTACTTTTTTGTGCTCGGTACTCCTTGTCAGCCTTCTGATAGAAAACCGAAGCGCGTCGGGTTCAGAGGATCGAGAAGCTTTCTTTGAAGCGAAGATTCGGCCCGTATTGGTCGAGGTTTGCTTGCGCTGTCATGGTGAGAGCAAGGCGTCGGCTGGTTTGAAGGTAGACTCGAGCCAGGCTTTGGTCCTAGGCGGAGAATCGGGGGCTGCGATTGTACCTGGCAAGCCCGAGGATAGTCTCCTGATTCGCGCAGTTGCCAGACATGACAACGTCTCCGCCATGCCACCCGAAAAGGAAAAGGCGCTGCGGCCTGATCAGGTCAACGACTTCTCAATGTGGATAAAGAACGGTGCATTCTGGCCTGAAAAGACCGCTCCATTTCGAACGACACAGCATTGGGCATTCCAACCGATTGGTTCGGTAAAGCGACCGGATGTAGGTGATGTCGCATGGGTCAACAACAACGTCGATTGTTTCATTCGAGCCAAACAGGAAGCGATGGGTTTGAGTCCTGCGCCGAAGACCGACAGACGCGCGTTGATTCGCCGGGTCACTTTCGACCTTACCGGACTCCAGCCTTCACCCGACGAAGTCAAGGAGTTTGTCCAAGATGATTCGCCCGCTGCCTATGAAAAGGTCGTCGATCGGTTGTTATCCGCGCCCAGCTACGGGCAGAGATGGGGGCGGCATTGGTTGGACGTCGTGCGCTACGCCGATGCTCGTGACCTCATACAATTGCCCGCTGAAAGCGATTTCCGAGAAGCCTGGCGTTATCGCGACTGGGTCGTGGACGCATTCAATCGCGATCTCCCCTACAACGAATTTGTTACGCGACAATTGGCCGGAGACCTGTGCCAGCCCGCTAACCCCAACGAGATCGATCCCGACTCGCTCGTCGCCACGGGACTGCTCGCCATAGCCGACTTCGTTCCAGGAGATGTCGACAAACAGCAGATGATTGCAGATTACGTGAATGACGAGATCGATGTGGTTGGGCGAGCCTTCTTGGGAATGACCTTGGCGTGCGCGCGCTGCCATGATCACAAATTCGATCCCATCACCATTGAAGACTACTATTCGCTAGCAGGAATCTTTTTTAGCACCCGCGTCATCCCTAGTCCCGTACCAGGCAATACGCCCTTGGTTCGCGTCGCGCTCCTTCCGCCGTCAGAGGTCAAGGAAATCCAAAGGCAATCGCAACTCGACAAGCAGCAGATTGCAGAACTCTCGTATAAAATCCAGTCCGCTGTCGATCAACAGTTTGTGTTTCAACTGGAATCGCGGATTGCCAAACAGGCAGCGCACGACCTCCATGCGGCAGTCGAGTACTTGAATTCACAAAATGAAGTCCCTCCTCCTACATTGGCAGACTTTGCGAAGGAGCGCAATGGCGATGCTACGACTCTGGAAAAGTGCGTAAAACTTCTCAATCAACAACCCGATGTCAAAGCTCTGTTGCCTCGGTTGAATGAAGCCGAGGACGTTGAGAAGAGTCTGGCAACGCTGGCCTCAAGAAGACGTGATCAAGAAACTCCATGCGCCCTATTGCACTTTCGCGCTGACGATCGACACATTGCCGTCGACAAAGCAGGGCAGGTCACATTATGGCCGGATCGCGCGGCCCTGGCTGAAGATGCCAAGCCCTTGTCGAGTTTGCGTGGGCCGAAGCTGGCAACTAACGGAACTCTGGGTGACGTGGTGCCCGTACTTCGATTTGATGGTGAAGCAGTACTGCAAACGGAGCGAGTGGTTCCAGCGACCGGATCATTGTTCATCGTTTTTCGCATTGCCTCGGATGTTCCCAAGGGAGCAAGGATCATTGGTTGGGAAGACTCTGCAGTGGGTCAGCACGGAATCGGCTTAATGCTCGATCCGGAAGGCGGATTCCATGCCATACTCCGAAACAAAGGTGCCAACGGTGATGTTGTCGCGCCGCCCCAGAAATGCAACGAATCTCAACTGCTCAGTCTTACATGGGACTCTCGAGGCGTTGCCCTCTATCGCAACGGCGAACTGCTCGGAAAAAACCAGTCGATCGAGGCGGTCTCTTCCGACCCGGCAATTTCAGCTCTGCGCCTAGGTGAAGCAGGCTCCGGAGGCGGACCGCGATTTCGGGGAGATCTTTTCGAACTGCGAGTCTATGGTGGCATGATCGACGAGACAGCTCGACTGCGTATCGAGCAAGAACTGCGTAATCGCTGGCTCAATGTGGGAGCTTCGTCCTCGGGCAGTCGAGAACTGACGCCCTTTGAAGATCTCTATAACGAAATGCTCTCGCCGCGCAGCCCCTATTGGGTCGAGTCGGCAGATCGACAGAACAGCCTTGCCGCAGAAGTGCGAACTGAAATCGACGCTCTGCGCGAAGAGCTTGAAGGGCTTAAGAAGAAACCAGCCATCTTCATTCCGCAGGCCGTGGTTGTGCAAGACGGCGGCCCAAGCGGAACCAAGCACGAGGGCTTTCAAGATGCGGAAGTCTACTTGCGCGGCAATCCAGCAACACCTGGAAAAAAAGTTCCACGCGGCGTTCCTCATGTGCTCGCCGGCTCGGAGCCGCTGCAAATTGCTTCGGGAAGCGGACGTCGCGAGCTTGCGAGATGGCTTACAAGTCCTTCTCATCCGCTTCCTGCTCGAGTGATGGTCAACCGCCTGTGGCAGCATCATTTTGGCGAAGGGTTGGTTCGTACTTCGACCAATTTTGGCTTTCGCGGTGAGCGTCCCAGCCATCCGGAATTGCTGGACCATTTGGCGAATCGATTCATCGAATCAGGCTGGTCTATCAAGGCGATTCAGCGCGACATCCTCTTGTCCAATGCTTACCAGCAGAGCTCTCAAGTATCCGAAGCACAGCGAGCCGTAGATCCCGAAAATCGTTGGCTAACTTGGATGCCTCGACGCAGATTGGAATCTGAGGCGATTCGCGATTCGCTTTTGGCCGTTTCGGGGCAACTGGATTCATCAGCTGGCGGGCCAGCTTTTCTTGACGCCAAATTGCCTCGACGGACGCTATACTTGATGTCAACGCGGACGGGTACAAAAACGGCTGAATTCCATACGCTCTTCGACGGCCCCGATGGAGGTGGAATCATAGAGCGACGCAACCAGTCGATCGTCGCATCACAGGCTTTGTTCTTGTTAAACGACTCGTTCTTGGATAACGTTTCCATTGCCCTGGCCAATCGTGTCTCTCGCGAGGTTCCTACAGGTTCTCTTGAAGATTGGATCATGCGATTGTACGAACTGACCCTTGGGCGACCTCCCACCGTTGACGAGATAGAAATCGGAAGACAACTTTGTACAGCAACCGATGATAGCCCTGCCATTGTCGGTGATGCCGACGACCGTGATGCCGATGCACACAACGCCAAAGTGGCCGATGTTTGGGCGCGTTATTGCCGAGTTATCCTTTGCACCAATGAGTTTATTTATGTTGACTGATTTGAATCGTCGCGAGATTTTGACTCGTTCCGGATGTGGATTGGGTGCAGTTGCATTGTCGGCTTTGCTTGCGACGGAGTCTTCTGCAGCCGAACAGCCGTTGGCCGTTCGCGAGCCCCACATACCTGCCCGCGCGAAACGCGTCATTTTTCTTTTCATGCCGGGTGGCCCCTCGCAGGTGGATACGTTTGATCCGAAGCCGCAATTGACTAAAAGGAATGGAGAAGATTCGCCCAAACTGTACCTTGGCCAACAACGCAAGCTCCTCGCATCACCTTGGAAATTTTGCAAGCATGGAAAGTGTGGTCTGGAAGTGAGCGAGCTCTTTCCCCATACTGCCAATTGCGTCGACGATTTATGCGTGATTCGCTCCATGGTTTCGGACGATCCGAATCATCCCGGTGGTTGTTTGTTGATGAATACTGGGGAAAGAGTTTTCTCTCGACCGAGCCTTGGTTCTTGGGTGACTTACGGACTCGGCACCGAAAATCAGAACCTTCCTGGGTTCATCGCAATGGGTCCAGGTCCGATCATTGAAGGAGCCAGGCAGTATGGGTCAAGCTTTTTGCCAGCTACCTATCAAGGGACCTTTGTCTCGGACTTCAAACAGCCGATGCACAATCTGGATAGCTTGCAGGTTCCACGCCATCGTCAGCGACGCGAGCTCGACGCGCTTGCTCGATTAAATGGCCTGCATCGCGAAACGCGAAACGACGATGATCGCCTGGACGCACGCATCAAATCTTTCGAACTCGCTTATCGAATGCAATCGGAAGCTCCCGAGGCGTTCGATCTTTCTGGCGAGACGAGCGCAATCGAAAAAATGTATGGGCTCGATGATCCCAAGACTGAAATCTTTGGCAGACAATGTTTGATGGCCCGGCGACTGGTGGAGCGCGGAGTGCGATTTGTGCAGCTCTATCACACGACAGGCGGCTTCCAACCGTGGGACCAACATGGCAAGCTGAAAGCGAACCACGAGTCAAACGCCTTCGCCACCGATCGGCCGATTGCAGGGTTGCTGCGAGATTTGAAATCTCGAGGACTTCTGGAAGAGACGCTGGTGATTTGGGGAGGTGAATTTGGCCGCACTCCCGCAGCTCAAGGAACGGATGGACGCGATCATCACCCGTATGGATTCAGTATGTGGCTGGCCGGTGGCGGAGTACGAGGCGGAATAGCCTATGGAGCTACCGACGAGTTGGGATGGGACGCCATCGAAGGTCGAGTCCACGTCCATGATTTGCATGCCACGATATTGCACTTGCTTGGCTTGGATCACCAGCGGCTCACCTACAACTACGCAGGCCGAGATTTTAGGCTTACAGACGTGTACGGCCAAGTCGTTCACGAAGTCATCGCTTGAGTATCGAAACAATCGTTAAGCGTCTAACATTTTGGTCGGACGTCCCGCCCGAGCAACGATAACGGCGCGTGGCTCACTGATGCGCAACCTAGCGAAGCATGTCGCGTATCGCAGGCATAAGTAACTCCGCCACCAACCGGTGTCCTAATTCTCCCGGATGCATGCCATCGCTTAGCATGGCGTCGATAGTCGTATTGTTTTGCGCCGCGTATGCGGGATAGGCGGCATGGACATCGATGAGGGGTACATTCATTTCTTTTGCAAGCTCCTTTAACGCAGCGTTGTATTGGACGAGATGCAACGCTTCGAAACCGTCTTCCGCCTCGACGTTGTAAGGTTGCTTGCCATAAAGCTCGCGGAGCTTAGACGTCCAGCGCAATGGATTCGTGGTCATTAGGATGACTTTTGTTCCTTGCTGACGTGCTTCGGAAATCATTTCGCGATAGTTCTCGATGTAAGCCTTCATGGAAACCCGCGGCTCGGTAGTCGGTGGCTTTTTCCAAACATCGACCGCCGAGTCATTGATCCCGAATTGCATCACGACTATTCGAGGTTTAAAACGCAGCACGTCTTCTTGGATTCGCTTGCGAGCTTGAACCGTGGTGTTGCTTGGAACACCCGCGTTGTATACGCTCAGCGACGACCCGATGCTTTGCAATGCTGAATCCACTCGAGTGGAATAAACTTGAATGTTTCCGCGTGGGGCGGTGGTCGAGTCACCGAACATGATGATGCTGCCCAGCTTTGGTGTGGCTTTGGTCGGCGGCACAAAGACGGTAATTTGTTTCGCAAGCAGATTCGAAGCACTTACTTTCATGCGCAGGTTTCCTTGCATCGTCGTGATCCAAATTTCGCCGGGCCCACGCTCGTAAAGATAGGGGTACGAAACGCGGCCACCAGGCGCGTAGTTGGCAGCGACAACGACCGGACTTGACCAGGAAGCGGTTTCGTCGTCGGAAAAGGCAAGCGAAAGCTCCGAGCGGCTCGACCTGCTCCTGGGATCGTGTCGCGGCGGCGCATTCCACAGCAACGCGATTCTTCCATTTGCGAGGCGTGTCATTTGTGGACAGCAAGTGACCGACGGGATAGAAGATTGCTTCAAACCATCCCATTTCAAACCGTCTCGCGAGTTCGCTTCCCATAGATAACCAGATTCGGTACGGAGGAGCAAATAGAGCGAACCATCTTTCCGTTCGACGACACTGCCTTCGATCGAGCCCGCATGGTCGTGCGCACCAACGCCGTAGTCGAGCACATCACCGCGTTGCCAAGACTTACCAAGATCATCCGAGATCCACATCACGGTCGCATGCCGCCATTCTGGGACTATCTCCTGTCCGACCAGCACGATACGACCGCTTTTCATCTGAATCATCGAGTGAATACAGCCACACCATGGCTCACTGAGATTTACCGGGGCTTCCCATGTCTTCCCATCATCCATGCTTCGGCAAATATAAGTCGGCAGTACGAAATCCTTCCAACTGACGTTCGCGTCGCCCCAGCGCCATCCTGCCGGCGTTTTTCGTTCAACCCCATTCATCCAAGCAGCAACAACGACACCTTCACGCGTACGCAGTAATGCTCGCTCGTTGCTTACACTAAACTTGGCCGGATTCGCAAAGAGCGGGATGCTACTCCAAGTTTGGCCTTCGTCACTGCTGCGCAAGGCGTTCTTCGAATCGATACACAGCACGCAACCGTCGGCCGCCGTAACAAACGGACCCTGATGGCTGAACGGAAGCGGCGAAGCTTCAGGGTGTAGCGTCGGTTCGTCCGCAGAAAAACCCACCGTAGCACCCGATAACAAAAACAGGAAGCTCAATAAACGGATTGTCATTCTCGACGCAACGCTCGCTTGCTTAAATTCATATGCGTTAAATGCGCCCATGAACCTATCGCCCAAGCAAAATGGAAGAATGATTGCTTTGATGTTAGGATGGGCCATTCTATTAGTAGATAAAGGGGACGAGACTTGCTAATTGCATTAAAGGGGAACGACGCTCATTTCGAAGTTTGGCCGTCTTCGGGAACGTAAGCCCTAAATAT
>CAMDKL010000092.1 GCA_945900945.1 Pirellula staleyi DSM 6068 | reverse complement strand
CCATCGACTCCGCTGAGAAGCATTGCTCCCCATTGTTCGCCGACTTCGCAAGTACTACGCAGCCATCCGACTCCCTTTCAGCGTGCATATCAGCATTACCGCCATGAGCGTTCACTGATCGTTCCAACGATGGTTGCTGGCCATCTTTGGAAGCTGGAAGGGTCTCCCGGTTCTCGCGAATGAAGTTTCTACGCATGCTCAGGTTCTTCGACTCCGCCGAGCCATTCCATCGCTTGCCAATAACGCAATGGAACGTAGTGCCTTCCCGCAACACAGACAGTGTCGGCACTCGGTATGGGTGATTTCGGAGCTCAATAGCTAGCCTGCGTGTACCACTGCCGTTGCTACACCCACGACGTTACCGTCGTCAGCGTACGACTCATGGCCAAAGTGATTGGCTAAATCTTCTTTGTAGGACTCTTTCATTCCCAACTCCAATCCGGTTTATCCCGGCGCTTTCCTGTGTCCCCATTATCCCTGCCATTATCCCTGTGCATCGACTATTCGGTTGGGAGTAGCGGCGGTGACGTGAAGATCTTCGATGAAGGGGTAAAGGATCTGATTCATGAGTTTACCGGTGGCAAATGTGCAAGAGAGACTTGCGAAGCGATCCAACCCCCATCCCCCTGTCTTGATCCGATTGCTCGTCCGTCACGTCGCGACATTGATCGAAAATTTTGTGCATGGCCCAGTCACCGTACCTACAATATTGAGTAAGTGACTCCAGGTCTGGTGCTTCGAATGGAATCGCCAGCGATCAAGCCAGACCCGTTCCGCAGCTACCATATGCTTGAGCGTTGCAAGCAAACTTCCTAGACCGAGTGGTAAGTTCGTTTCTAGCGCCTCGTCCTCAATGGTTCGGCGGTTCGGCATTTCCCGATCACCTTCCCCATGGCCCAAGCGTGGTACGATTCCAGGTCTCGGTATAGTTCGATTTTCGTGATTTCGGTCGAAAGAGGTAGCTAGAGAAGCAGAGATTTCTGTGATTCGCAATTCATCGGACGGACATCATACAACAACTTTGTTTATCCAAGCAGTACAATGTCGGAGCGCACAAACTGCGAAGGTGTTCCACCAAGTTTTCCAACGCAATCTAACCCCTCACGAAATAATGAGCCCTTGGATGAGATTCCTTACTGCCGTTGGCATTATCTTGCTTAATCTGTTTGGGCATGCGGATGCTGCGGAGACGAAACCGATGAACATCGTCGTTTTGTTTGCCGATGATTGGCGGCATGACACGCTCGGTTGTGCGGGAAATCCAGTTGTGAAGACTCCAAACCTAGATCGGCTTGCACAAGAGGGCGTTCGGTTTACTCATAACTGCGTAACCACGTCTATTTGTGGCGTGAGTCGTGCGACGCTGTTCACAGGTCAGTGGATGTCTCGACATGGGAATAAGGCTTTTGAATCGTTTGCAACCCCGTGGTCTGAAACGTATCCAGGACTACTGCGAGCCAACGGATACTTTGTGGGACATGTCGGAAAATGGCATAACGGAAAGTTCCCAGCGGACAATTTTGATTTCGGGCGCTCCTATGCAGGTACGCACTGGATGAAACAAAAAGATGGTTCCGAGATTCATGTGACGCAAAGGAACGAAAACGATGCGATGGAATTCTTGCGATCAAGGCCCGCCGAAAAACCGTTTTGTTTGACATTGGCATTTTTTGCAACGCACGCCGAAGATGGCAATCCTAAACAGTATCTACCACAGTCGCAAAGCATGTCGCTATACCAAGACATTACCGTGCCCGTGCCTAAAACGGCGACCGATGAGTATTTTAAAAGGTTACCACCTTTCCTTGCGAATGAGAAAAACGAGGGGCGCAATCGTTGGCATTGGCGGTTCGATACGCCCGAACGATACCAAGAGTACATGAAGAACTATTACCGGCTCGCTTCGGAGGTGGATGCCACGTGCGGTAAAGTGATCAGTGAGCTTAAGTCGCAAGGGCTGTATGAGAATACCCTCGTCATCTTTACTACCGACAACGGGTACTTTCATGCAGAACATGGATTAGCGGACAAGTGGTATCCGCATCAAGAGAGCATCCGCGTACCGCTCATCGTTCATGACCCACGCATGCCAACGAATCGTTCCGGACAGACAAACGATCAATTTACGTTGAATGCAGATCTCGCGCCGACGATCCTCGCGGCCGCGAACATTGCGGCTCCGTCAAGAATGCAAGGCCGAGACTTCGCTCCGTTGTACGTAGCCAAAGTTCAACCAGATTGGCGGAGAGAATACTTTTATGAGCACGCTACGATTCGAGACGTCCATTTTATTCCGTCGTCCGAAGCATTGGTTCGCAAGGATTGGAAGTACTTTTATTGGCCTGATTTCAAAACGGAACAGCTATTTGATCTTCGAAATGACCCGCTCGAAGAGAACGACGTTGTTGCAGATCCAAGTCGAGCGCCCGTTCTCGAAGAAATGCGCAAGCGGTTCGCGGAATTGAAATCCGAAGCGCGTTGATCCGCTTTCTGAAATCCCATAATTACACATTCCAGCTATTTAGGAATTCATCCAGGCTTTCGAAAGTCCCATGAGTAGGTGAATCGTCGAGTTTGCTCGCTTCGGCAGCGATCGGTTTTTTTGAATTGCTAGCCGTTGCAATGTCGAGGATGGCTGGGCTCGATTCTCCACTTGGAGCAAACGAAGTGCAGGCTGGACAACCGCATCGCTCTGGGCCTATCAGCTCGCGGCGGCCAACCGTGGTTGAATTGGAAACGATCCAAGTCGTTGGTTGTTCAGCCTGAGCATCCAATACAAAGGAGGTAAAAGGAGATTTCGATTCCGATGAGGGCATTCTCACGAAAGAAGCCGTTTCCCCCTCGCCTCCGCCACCCGAGGACATCCGGTTGATGGCATTGATGACTTGTAGAACATCAAGGGGGCCTAAATTGCGATCGCCGTTGACATCGAGATAGGGCGGTGATGTCGTACCAGACCCGTCAAGATCGAGAGAGCCATTTCGATTGATTTCGTTGATCAATATCAAGACGTCGAGAGGGTTGACCGATCCATGATTATCAACGTCTTCATTGATGAGCTGATTCTGCCAGGGGCTAGGTTCTCGTTTCAGCCCAAAGTCGATATGAGACAGCACTCCGTTGCTGGCGAGCACCACTGTTTGGAGACCTGTTGTGGGACTCGTAAAAGCGTAGCCGAGATCGCTCGGTTGGACCAGCAATTTGTAAGTACCGGCGGGTAAATAGGGAAGCGAATAGCTGCCATCGCTCGCGGTCTTGATCGTACTCTTTGGACCGAACCGCAAGTTGTCCAGCTTTAGGTAGGAGTTGTTAACGCCACGAGCGATTACGGATGCAATTTGTGATGTTTCGGTTCCAACTTCCATCGTAATTTTTTGGCCGTTGATTAGCCCTTTTTTCTCAAATCGCTTTATTAGCGTGCCATCGGCAGCAAGGGCATCCAACCGGATATCCGCATTGTCTGCGATTGAAATCGCATCGATCGATACATACGAAGTTGGGTTGTCGAACCGAACTCGCAATTGCTGACTATTACCTCGAAACGCATCGACATAGTTTCCTGCCGCAAATGAGAAGGGTTTGAATATCTTTAATCCGGTTGAAGCATTGAGGTCCTCGAAAACACCGACGCTTCCTGTTGTATCCTCGCCGATCACATCGAGCCGAACACCGATGACTGTGTTGTTAAAAATGCCGGATTGAAAATTATCTGGTTCGACAATTGTTTGAAGAGCAACTTGCTGGTTGCTACCGTTGACGATGGTAACCGACATGCCCGCCAAACCGGTTTCGTCTGCACTCCACGCGTTGTTTCGATTAGCATCGTTCCATACAAATCCCTGGATACCTTTTTTGGTTGTTGTGTCCGGAACCGGGCCCAGTTCGCCGCTAAAAATGTTGCTGGTAATTCCAATTCTGGGATCGACCGCGCGAATTTCAATACGGCCGGTGGCGGAATTGCCTAACGGGATATTGAGATCGAGGTTTACCGTGTATTGGTCTGGTGATGAGAAAGTCGTCCATGCACCATTGTCGATTCGATACTCAATCCTGCCGACCTTATTGAGCGTAATATCATGTTGAGCTCCAGAAGAATTGCGGTTCGGAAACGTCTGGACTGCGGAACGACCAACAAAACGGTAAGTGTTGGTAGCGGCATTCAATCGACCCGTGCCCTCCAGCAGCAGCGGAACATCCAGAACATCAAAGATTCCATCGCGATCGCTGTCCTTCCATCCAAGTTGCTCTAGTGTCGCATCCGAAGTAACGAGTGTGTCAAATGAAGTCTGGAGAGTAGATCCAGCCGACATGATGCTCAATTCCTGCTGGAAGTTTTGAGTTGGATTGAGATCGATGGCGTTCGTATTCTGCGAGTTATAGTAGCCTCGCCGTTGGTAGTAATTTCCGCCTCCTGTGTATTCATCCCGAGCCCAAAACATGTGGCCAGTCTCGTGGGCAAACGTCGAAGCAGGACGGGTGGACGGCACGACTTGAAAAAGTCCACCCGCAAAAGCAAAGGCTCGCGAAAACGATCCACCCGGTGCGAAACTGCCATCCCCATCGCTTTGTGAATTCACCACAAAGATGGTAAAAGACCAGTCTGTATCCAGTTTTTCACGTTGTGAATTATTAAATGCTCGCACGTTGTCTTCGAGAACCGAACTGCCTGAAAATCCAACGTCCTTTAAAAATTTCGAGACCCACAGCGAGTAGGAGTTCGAAGTTCTCGAAATCGGTTCGTATGGGGTTGGTGTCAAATTAGATGTGTATGTGGTATCAATCACCCAGTCGAGGGTATGCACCGAGCTTTTGGTGGCCAAAAGCTGCGTCCACCAATTCAAACCGGTTTGGATATTGCTCAGCACCTGACTGATATTACCGGGCGTCCAGTTTTCCGTGTTGGCGTCGATGGTGCCATCGCTTTCAAGGAAAACTGGGGTCACGGCGATTCGCCCAACCATGAACTCTCCCGTATCGTCGGCTTCGGCTCCATAGGGGAGAGTGGCCATGACACGACGAGATTCCAGCGACTCCACCGCTAGCTTTCGAAATCTCTTTTGCTTTTTGCTGCCGAACATTCGTAACTCTCACTTGGAAGTCGCACACCACTTGCCTATTGGATGATACTTTGCAGGAAAGATTCCCCTACTTCGCAGGGCAATTTTCGACTTTTCTTATTACGTAAGCCGCATCTATCGTGCGAATTCTGACGATTGGAACGTGTTTGACGACTAGAGTACCAATCGAATCCGTAGGTTCTTTCACCAAAACAGTTCGATGGTGACAACTCGCTTTATATATCAAATGAAAGCAAAAGCTGAACGCAATTCGCTAGAATTCGCAGCAATACGATCAAATTGGTCTTTCGCTGACGTGCTTGCGTTTCTAGCCTCCAACCAGAGAGGACCAGGTCCTCCTTCGCAACCGACAGGCAAACTTGTTGCATTTTACCGAAGTTCTCTGATCGTTAAAAACTAAAGAATCGAATTGATCCAACCGATATCCCATGACAGACTTCGGTTGTGTTGCCGAACTACGGAATCGATTGGCTCGAATTGTACTTACTTAAAAGTGCCCAAAAATGGGCTGATTGGTTCGAAAGGAATCGTACCAGTGTCCGAATCAAATATGCACTCGAAAAATCCCTATCCGCAAGGAGTTGGCGTTGGATCAGTACCGGTCTTGTTTTCATTAAAAAATGTCCAACCGAAAATGCTAGGCGGGATTGCTAATTCCAACACAAAATCAAACAACTCGACGGACGCTGCCAAGCCCGAGTCTGCCACCAGCGCAATTTCGCCTACCGTTGGACGGCCTGCAGAGAGTGCAAAACCTGCCCCTTTAATCAGCAAGAACAATCGTCCGTACAACATTGTGGTTGGGCTATTAATTCTGGTCCTTTGTTTTTTGGTACTAAGGAATTCGCAAGGGGCTAAGTCGGGTTCGAAAAGTGAGATTGCCTCTAGTAGTACCTCTATAAATCTAGCCCAATCCATACCCGTAACCAATTCAAAAGTAGAATCCGTTCCACGGTCGATACCGAATGGGAATGAGAATCGACCGCTAGAATTTGTGCCGTCCGAGGTAGCAAAATCACCTACCCCGTCCGAACACTTTCCAGAGTCGCGAGCGGTTGAGAATTGGAATGCCGTCCAAGAACATCGCATTGAGGGGCAATTGCTCATACAAGCAAAGCCTTCCTTGTTACCGCCTCTTTTGACGAGTTCCCGACTAGAAACTCAGGCTAAAACCAGTCCCACCACAGGCAATGTCGACGATTCAATAGCTCCATCGCAATCGGTGATCCGTTTACCTAAAGCGGTTTTGACCGACATCGTTGACACCAACGCGCAACCCCCTAGTACTCGCGACTTAATCCATCTGCATGAGCTTGGCAAACAGTTCTCGTCCCAGTCAACGACCGTGAGTGGGCCATCCTCAAGGGGAACCGCAGGCCAAGGCGTTCAAGCGAGCACCGGTTCGTATATCGTGCCTGCGGTTGTGGGGCATTCGCCGTATACGCCCATTATGTCAGGTCGGCCTTATCCTTCGCTACCTAAAGAGTATCCGCCTTTGACGATTCCTGGGAACGAACAAATCCCACTTGAGAGACTGCACGGGATCGCCGGCCCGATGCAAGACACTCTGCCGATTTGGCAACCGTCGAATTCTTACCAATACTTGCCGCAGTCGACGAAGACTCCGATTCCTTACACACCGATGGCACCGCTCCAAAACGGTAATTCGGTCGGATACCCTCCCGAAAACTAAAGGGCACCCTGTTTGACTGAATGGAATGGATGGATCATGAGCGAAGTGAATCAGACATTTTTGAGCGCGTATCTAAAGAATCGGGCCTTACAAACTGCAATGTTGCCCTCATTGCCGGAGGCTGCGTCGGCTGTGCCATTAGCCGTACCGGTCACGTCGAAACCGACCGCAACCGCACTTCGCCAGCCATCGGTTCCACCGAATCAGCCTGCGCAAACCTTGCCTTCAGGAATGAAACTACGATTTGATCCTGCGCATGCGGCACCCTCCGCCGTAGAGCCAGCTCAGCCAAAGTCTCCCTTGCCTTTCCTGCCCCCATCTTCCACTCAGTCAACACCGGCTCGAGTTAGTCCGAAACAGGGGATATGGTCGCCGCTCGGTGCTGAACGCGGGATGAAAGCAATGGAATCGACTTCGACTCCGGCTATCGTTCGCAACGGAGTAACTGCCGTCACGAGCGAAGCGGCCCAATATCGGCGTCCGGCAGTAGAAACGGTCCCGCAGAAAGTCGTTGGCCAGCAGCATGCAGTGGGCCCGCAGAAAGCCCCAACCGTTCCACAGCCCATTCCCAACGCTCCTACTGCAAGAGTGTCCTACGATCAAGTCGTCTATGTGGACGGATTAGGCGGACAACAGCTTCCAATTGCGAAAACCCATGATCGAACTCTCGCGGAAATTACTGCACCAATCGCTTTTGGCACAGGAGCAAACGATGCGAATGTCACGCGTCGATTTGACCCTGCACAGCCAACGAACGAAATCGGGAGTGCAACTTCCACTTCCTCTTCAAAAAAGCACGTCGCAGCCAATTTGAACTCTGGGCTTGCGTTGCCGGTCGCGTTCAATCCGAGCTGGGAAGTCGATCTTTTCTATTGGCCCGATGTCGTTAAGCAAATCGAAGCGTCACATTCGGATGCATTCCGCCAGGTCGGCAAGCACCTCAGCTTTGCCAACCGGGATGGGCTCAAGGTCATGGCGATCACGAGCGGCGAACGCGGTGTGGGACGCAGCACAGTGTCTATGCACATGGCGAGATGTGCAGCCAATGCCGGTTTGAGAGTCGCGTTGGTCGACGGTGATACATACTGCCCCAGCCTCATCGATCAACTTAGACTCGACATGCAAAAAGGTTGGCAAGACTGCTTGTTTGAAAATGTTCCATTGCATGAAATCGCGATCCACTCCATTGCAGATAGAATCACGCTCTTTCCATTGACCAGCGTCTTATCACAACAACAAGTGCATGCCAATTTACATCGCATGTCCAAATTGATTCGCCGAATTTCCAATGCCTTCGATATGGTTTTCATTGATGCCAACCGGCTCAATCTAGAGCAACGGGACATGGTTGGTGTAGCTCAAGAAACCGTCGTTGATGCCGCGATAGTCGTCGTCGATACTGAATTGAGCATCAAGGAAAAAGTGGCTTCGGCAGTGAGTATTTTGCAACACATGGGGATTGCATCGATTGGACTTGTGGAAAACTTTCAATCCTAAGCGTGCACTTTGAAACGGCCTTCAACACGAAACGACTGATAGGTTCAATCCGATGTACCAAGAACACTGGGGCCTGCAAGGCCGACCGTTTGATAGCCGGCCCGATGCCGCCTTTTATTTTCCGTCGGAATCGCATCAAGCGGCATTCCTGAAATTGCATTTCGCGATCGAGTCTCGTAGATCCGTTGCTGTCATATGCGGAGAGCCTGGGCTTGGAAAAACCTTGCTTTTGGATACGGTTTTTTCCCAATTGCCAGAGTTTATTGCACCGACGATCCGTGTTGTTTATCCCGCTTTGCCGCCCGATCAATTGCTTCGATACATCGCGAGGCAAATCGCACCACATGAAGGGTCCGACACTTTCGGCGGTATGGGACAATCCATTGAAACGATCGAACGTATTTTGCGCCACAATACTGGCGACGACCAACACGCAGTGATTGCGATTGACGAAGCCCACTTGCTTGAGCATTTTGGATCATTAGAACCATTGCGATTGCTTCTGAACTTAGCGAACGAGCTAACCGAAGCGGAGTCCGCAATGACTCTTGTATTGTCTGGATCGCCGACGTTGTTGTCGCATTTAGCTCGCCAACCAGCCCTCGAGGATCGTATCGCAGTTCGTTGCGTTCTGGAACGGTTCGGGAAGGAAGAAACGATAGCTTACATTCGTCATCGATTGCAGTCAGCCGGCTGGAACCAGCCGCTGATGTTTGACGAAGAAGCAATGGGATTGATTCAGGAAATGACGTCCGGCGTGCCTCGACGTATCAACCGCTTATGCGACCTTGCATTGATGGTTGCATACGCACAGGATAAATCTCGAATCGATGCCTGCACGATTGAAACCGCAAACGCAGAACTCACAAGCCGATCCGTCGCAGCTTAAAATCGGCAACTTCGAAAAGGGTGTTTTCTTGATTCGACTGTCGCCGTCCAAATTAAAAAGGATCGGCAGGAGGATCGATGTCGTTCGCTCTTAAAGCGGTGGTTTCATAGTCAATGGTGTATTCGAGTTTGCCAATCGAAAGGTTATCTCCGGGTCGAAGCAGATGTTCACGTACCGATACATGATTGACTTGAATTCCATCGGTGCTTTTCAAGTCCTGCGCGTACCACCATCCTTCAAAGGTGTAAAGTAAACAATGATGCGACGAAATGGACGGCAATGGGATCACGATATCGCAACTTGGATCGCGGCCAACCATCAACTTTGGCTTTTTCAGTTCAATTAGCGGGCTGCTGTCGCATGGCACTAGGATTCCTAGTATCTCAGGTAATCTTGGCTGCTCTTCACCCACCTCGGCGATTTCGAAGTCGGTTTCAAGTTCCAGATTGGACAAAACCCGTCGTTTAACCATGAACACTGTGTTCCCAATCGGATTGTAGGAAACACTATCCATGAACGCCCACATCAGGAAAAGACCGCGTCCGACTTCGCCTAACAAAGCTGTTTTTCGTCCGGTGGCAGTTAGCTCTTGATACTTGAACCCATGTCCGTCATCTCGAACCTTAAACTGCGCTTCTTCTCGTGTGACTCGAATTTCAACATAAACACGTCGGTCCTTGTAGGGGGACTGAGCTAGTCGCTGGTCCATCAAGGTTCGATCGCCATTGAGCGGTCCTCCGATTTCTAGGTTTCCATGGCAGATGGCGTTAAGAATAGCATGCTCTAGTGCAACTCCCGCTTGGACTGCACCTGGTTCGTCGCAAATCCCTAAACCAATGGTCATGCGTTGTGCCAACTCTATCAGAGGAGCGATCATAGCAAAGTCGTTTTCGAACACGAACTCAAATTGCGTGAGCGTTGCACATTCGATAACTTTTTCGAAACTCGATTCAGCCCGAGTGAGGTCGATGACATGGTTAATCGTATCCTGCAGAAGCTCATTGCAACGAGATTTGGGAACATAGCCAGCAGCACCACGCTGCAAGGCTCGAAAAGCAAGTTCCTCACTTCCTGACGCGGTGATGAGGATGACTGGAATAAGAGGATATAGTCTTCGAATTTTTTCGACTAACTGCATACCATCCATGTTTGGCATTTGCATATCCGTGACTACCAGATCTGGAGCGTTCACCTTGATTTTTTCCAGCGCGACTAAACCATCTTCTGCTGTTTCCACATCAAAATGCAGGCACTTTTTCAGCAGCCCCTCAATCAATCGGCGGTCGGTTGCCGAGTCATCGACCAGCAGAATTTTGAACATCGGTAGTAGCTCCAAAAGTATGGGAATTCAAAAGGCGAAAAGGACTTTCTGCGAAACCATGCTTTTTTCCCAGTATAGCTTTCCACGCTGAGCACTGCACTCGTCCGGCGAAAACCTGCTCGAGAAAAGTTCAATTGGCACAATTTGTCAATCCAACCACTTCCAACGCGCTTGTCGCAATTGAGCCAACGGAGAACCCGCCAAAACTTCGTACCAAACGGTGACCATTGTTCCTCGATCGCATCCACTCCAATCGACCAAAAGGGCATACGTGGCTTTCGCGGCCTCCCGAGAACGCTAAAAGCAATTCGCCGTTTTTCCTATGAGCAAGAGTTGGCTAGCCGTGATACGATGGAGGTTTCCAACTGATAACCCTAATATCAATCATTTCGATAGAGGGCTGTCGTTGCGCTGCACCTGCCATCGCAAGCCAATTGCTGCTGCCCGAAGCAACTGCAGCGGAAAGAGCGGACGTGGAAAGCAGGAATTTGCGGCGCTCTATCATGAGGGGAGATCCAAGAGTTTTTTTCAAATGAAAATGCCATTATACAGGATAAAAGTAGATAGAATAGGCAGTTACAAGATCACTCAGTTGTTCGTCGATGCGGGACTAATGAACCCATGACCACTCAACCACCTGGAAGACTTGAATTCACCGATTGCCTGGAATGCGGAAAGCGAGTCGCGACCACGGCGATCCTTTGTCGACATTGCAACACGAAACGCACTCCTTCCAAAATCCCGTTATCTTCCAAGACGAGTCGCAATTCTGTCAGCGAAGACGCTGATCTTGACGCTGATCTTGACGCTGATGCGTATTCTCACGGTGCTCTAGGGCTTGGGGGCTATGGGAAGGACGACTTGACCGAATCGAGCGAACTCGCGGAATCGCAATCTAAGATAAAAAATCTGTGGTGGTATGTGGCACTGGTTTTATTGATTGTATTCTCGATTGGGGCATTTTTCCCCTGGTTTTGATCATCATATCAGGTCAAGAATCCAAGTTGACGTCGCTGCCCTGGTTTTCCATTTTGTTCAATTCGTTAATAACCAACAGGACATCGAGAGGTGATAGAAAATGGTCCCCGTCGACATCCATATAGAATCGACGCGAACCACCGTCGTCGCTGGCACCTTCACCGTTGCAGTTCGCATTGGATACCAATCTGCAGCCACTTTTGTTTATGAAATTTATCAAAATCAAGGCGTCGATCGGCGAAACGATTCCGTCATCGTTAACGTCGAATGGATTAGTCAAATTCGTATCGCTTTTGCCGTCACGCGAGGCTCTGGCGCCGGCAGTCGAAACGAAAAAAATCGAGTCCGGAACACGAATCTGGGCCGGAGCTAAAGGTGTCGCAACAGAAAACTCTCGAGCATGAAGCGAGGGTAAATAATTTGCTAGAAAAAACAACAATACCGCTTGCTTCACAAGAATCCTTGTAGGCATTGTTTTGTCCTTCGTTCTTGGGTGTGCAGGGGCCAACGAAAGAATACGCGTCATCCGATCCAAATCCCGCACTCAAATCGTTGAAAAAGATAGCGAAGGTCAGTCAAGAAAGATTCCTGCCGTGTCGGTGACATAGAACTGCTTTAACAAGTCGTAAACGTTGGGATGATACTCGAGCAATTCGCGTGGTTGCTGAAAGTAGAGTTCACTCGCGACCGCAAAGAATTCACTCTCCTGAGTTAATCCATAGTCATCCATTAGTATACGATAGCCTTGGCCGACCATATCTTGCGCTTCTTTGTATTCCGCTTTCATGGCCTTGAGCCATTCCGCTTCGTCGACGTTGCCCGGGAGTGGCGGCAGTCCATCTGCCGATGGGCCATTAATCATGTCGAGCTGATGAGCGAACTCGTGGATCACGAGATGGTGCCCTTCGTTTGCGTCCAGGGCGGCCGATTGAATATCTCGCCAATTCAATACGACTGGTCCACGATAAATGGTCTCACCGGAGCGATAGTATTCGCCGGCCAACTCAGCCCCAAAGGTTAAGTTTGAAAATCGAGGCTCAACGCGAGCTTTGTAGGCCTTCGGATGGATGAGAATCGTGGCCGTCTTGTCGAAGTACCAATCGGGATAGGCAAGTACCATCATCCCAGTTGCCGTTGCAACGTGCCATTGCATCTCCTGCGTGATCTTTACGCCATCGCATCCCTCCCAAGTCTTCTCGGCGATAAAGACTCGCGACCATCGGATGAGTTGCTCACGATGGTCCGGGCTCAGAAAAGCAGCTTGCCAAAGTGAATCATCAAGTCTTTGGGTTTCTTCCGCCAGGATTCCTTTTTTAAGCAACAGTTTTCGTTGTCCGAAAAGCCATTCGAGCATATCATGATTCCGTCGAGTTAACCAGTTGGGACGCAAGAGCGACCTCGGTCTTGTCGTAACTTACAATAGGCATTGAAACGACTCCAGCCGATCATAACTGCGGATGGGAGAACGGGCTATTACCAGACTGTACTAAAACCCTTTAAACTAATTCATCAGCAGTTTCAATTCCGTGAACGTTTGCGTTTTCGGTTTATTCGTCGTCCCTCATTTTGGATTTCAATATGCAGTACCCTCTCGAACTGAGGTTTAAACTCTTTTCCTTCTCCCAGCAAATCACGGTCTGCGATGCTGGCGGCATCTCCATCCTTTTCGTGAAACAAAAATTGTTTCGGCTAAAGGAGAAAGTAGAAGTGTTTTCGGACTCTAGTCTCCAAAGCAAGTTGTTTGAGATTAATGCAAACCGGATCATCGACTTTTCTGCCAACTACAAGTTCACTGCAGCGGACGGGAGCGATTGGGGAGCCGTTAGGCGACATGGTATGCGGTCGCTATGGGCAGCACACTATGAGGTGATCGAAGGCAACTCAGTCGACATGCATATCCGAGAGGAGAATCCTTGGAAGAGACTTCTCGAATCGCTCTTGGGAGAAATCCCGCTTGTCGGCTTTGTCGCTCTGTATCTACTCAATCCAAGCTACTTGATCACGATGGCAGACGGCACCACTGCGATGCGTATCACCAAGAAACCGTCCATCTTCGAACGCTTCTTCGTCATCGAAAAAATAAGCGAAGTCGATCAAGATGACGAATTGCGAGCACTGCTATCGTTGATCATGATGGTGCTGCTCGAAAAATCTCGCGGATAGGTACTAGAAAAAAACTGTTTAACTCCTTCACGCTGCCACCCTTTGAGAGCAAGAACTATGTTCAAACGACTGTTTGTCTTTTCCCTAATCCTGGCACTCGGAATACTTTCCATTGTGGGATTGCCGGCCTCGGCCCAGTCCGACCTGCCTCCAAGTCTTTCGATCGAGGGTTATCCAGATCGTCAAAGCCTTGCGCCGGGCGAAGAATTCGCTTTGCATACTTCCACGACTGCGTCGGAATACGCTATCGAGTTTGCGAGGCTGGGTGCCGAACGAAAAGTCGTTTTCCAGAAGTCGAAGATTCCTAGTGGCGGTTCCCATGCGATTCCCGAAAGCGCCAGTTCTCACGGTTGCAATTGGCCCATTAGTTTCCGAATGCCCATTCCCACCGATTGGCCAACGGGCTACTACCAAGTTACGTTTAGAGTCGCTGATAGCGGCGGGAAGTTTGTCGTGCGCAATCGGCGAACAGCCGAAGCCGATACCTTTTTTGTCGTTCGTTCAGCCGCACCTGGCGCGAATTCAAAGATCCTGTTGCAACTTGCGACGAACACTTATAACGCCTACACGAATTGGGGCGGAGGCAGCCTGTATGCTTTCCACGGACGTGCAAAACTTCAAGGCAATCGGGTCTCGTTTCAGCGCCCTCAAACCAGTCAGTATTCGAATTGGGAATATCCGTTCGTCCAATGGGCTGAAAAGAACGGTATTCAACTAGACTTCGCCACGAACCTCGATCTCGAGCAGCGTCCTGAATTGCTGTCTAACTACAAATTGGTTCTAAGTGTCGGGCATGACGAATACTGGTCGGCTGGGATGCGAGATCGATTGGAGACGTTCATCGGAAAGGGAGGCAACGTTGCGTTCTTTAGCGGCAATACTTGCTGTTGGCAGGTTCGCCCGGAGGAGAATGGACAATCCCTAACCTGCTGGAAACAAGCTTTCAATGCAGACCCGGTTTTCAAAACGGATGATCACAGCACGCTCAGTACCCTTTGGAGTCATCACCTAGTGAAACGCCCAGAGAATCTATTGACTGGCGTCGGCTTTTTGTATGGTGGATACCATCTAAGTCACGGCGAGTTCATGGACGGAAAAGGTGCGTTCACCGTCCATCGTCCCGAACATTGGATCTTTGCAGGAACGGAAATGAAGCCGAAGGGTGAGTTCGGCGCCAAGCATACGATTGTGGGTTACGAGTGCGACGGCTGCGAGCTGGAATGGAAAGCGGGTCTACCGTATCCAACTCATCGCGATGGTACACCTGAGACTTTTGAGGTGCTAGCAACTTGCCCAACACGTTGGGCAGCAGACGATTGTGAGTGGTATGATCGCTGGCAGCGCGGCCGCACTGGGGCTGCATGTTTGGGTGTGTATACCCGAGGCGGTACGGTCTTTACATGTGGTTCGACCGACTGGGCTCACGGCCTACGCGGCGGAGATGCAGTCACCGAACGCATTACGAAAAATGTGCTCGGAAAACTTTCGAAGTGAACATGGCTCGCCAAATTGGGGGCCTGATGGGTTATGCAATAATTTTATCGATGACGTTTCCTGCAACATCCGTCAAACGGAAGTTTCTGCCTGCGTAGCGATAGGTTAACTGCTCGTGGTCTAATCCGAGCAAATGCAAGATTGTTGCATGCCAATCATGCACATGACACTTGTCCTCGACTGCTTGGTAACCATGCTCGTCTGTTGAGCCGTAGCTAAAACCGCCTTTGACACCTCCGCCTGCCATCCAAGTCGTGTAACCCTTGTGATTGTGGTCGCGTCCGTCTCCGTTTGGCGCGTCAGGTGACCGGCCGAATTCGCCCCCCCAAATCACGAGCGTGTCTTTCAGCAACCCGCGTTGCTTGAGGTCTGTCAACAAGCCAGCGATCGGTTTGTCAATCTCTCGGCAGTTTTCTGGGAGCTCGGTCTTGAGACGTTGGTGGTGGTCCCAATTTCCGTGCGTCACCTCGACAAAACGAACGCCAGATTCGACAAAGCGACGAGCCATTAAGCATTGCCTGCCGAAATCGTTCGTGTCCTCTTCGTTGATGCCGTACATGGCCATTGTCTTTTCCGATTCCTTCGAAATGTCCATGAGGTCCGGCAAGACATCTTGCATACGGAATGCCAACTCATACGATTCGATCACTCCCTCAACGTCTGATTGCTGGACATCGCGTTCGAGTTTTTGACGATTGAGGTTTTGAATAAGGTTTATCTGATTGCGCTGCGATTGCTTGGACTGTCGAGGATTCGAAATATCGGCCAGTTGCGGTCCACTGTTCGAAGCACCTCGCATTGCTTGTCCGGGACCACGCCCTTGAGGTCGTCCCACTTTCGTCCCTTGAAAAATCGCGGGCAAGAACGCGCTGCCGAAACTCTGGGCCGAGGCGGTGGGTGGATTGAGTGCAATAAATCCTGGCATACTGTCATTCTCCGTCCCAAGTCCATAGAGGGTCCAAGCTCCCAACGAAGGTCGAATGAACTGAGCATTGCCTGTATGCATCTGAGTCATGGCTCTTGGGTGTGTTGGCTGGTCGCAATGCATGGAACGGATCAACGACAACTCATCCGCATGCTTGCCCAACTCAGGAAAAAGATCTGAGATCCACAAGCCGCTTTTGCCTTGCTGTCGGAATTTCCAAGGCGAAGGCATCAATTTGCTGCCACCATACTTTCCGCCTTTGCCAGCGTCGGTTGCAAGTTGTGGCTTATAGTCAAACGTATCGACATGCGATGGCCCCCCCTGCATGCACAGAAAGATCACTCGCTTGGCAGAGGCTTTAAAATGAGGCGCTTTGGGAGCAAGCGGATTCAGTCCCGATTCTTGATCGGAAGCAGCGGTGCTGAGTCCTGCAAAAGCCAAATAGCCAAAGCCGGCAGAAGCGGTTTGCAATAGCTCGCGTCGAGAAAAGGTTGGGGAATCGAAATTCATGATTGGTCCTTAGTTGATCAAACGGAACTCAGCCGAGCACAGGAGGGCTTGGCAAAATTGACTCAAGGCTTGGAAGACTCGTTGTTCCGCAGCGACGGTTTTCTTGCCGTCATCTGCTTTGCGGAAAAAATCGGCGGCTGCGCGAAGCTCTTTTTGAGTTGCAGGCCGACCAAAAACCAATGTAAAGGCTTTGGAAATGCGTTCGCTCTGGTTGCTCGACATGCGTACCAATTGCCTCGCAAGCGCGTCGCATTGTTCAAGAACGAAGGGGTTGTTGAGCAAGAACAGAGCTTGGTCAGCCGTGCTGGACGTCTCGCGACTACCGACGACCATACTGGGCTCAGCAAAATCAAAAACGTCTAACGCTCGAGGCAACGAATTACGGGCGATGGGTAAATAGACCGATCGCGAGTAATTGGGGGCTTCGAATGGATTGGCATTCGGATTGCGCCCACCAACTCGGATTGCGTTCATCATATTTGGACGGCCAGGAGTTTTTTCCGAGTCGCTTCCTGTGGCCGATGCTAAAGCTGTCGGTGGAATCATGGCCGGACCATTCGGACCGATGAGGGTTGTTCCAAAAGAAGCGATGAGGGACGCCTTGGGGCGATTCAATTCGAGCTGTCCGCTGATGGCCAGGATTGCGTCGCGGATCGCTTCGGCATCTAATCGCCGAATGTTGGCTCTCGCCACATACACGTTCTCTGAATCTGCCTCAAAGCGAGCGCCATCGAATGCGGACGATAACCGATAGACTCGCGATGTAACAATCGATCGAATCATATGCTTTACCGACCATTTGCTGTCCATAAAATTGACAGCCAAGTAATCGAGCAAGGCGGGATGCGACGGCGCCGGTCCAGACGCTCCAAAATTTTCAGGCTCGCGGACAATTGCATTTCCAATGAGATGTTGCCATATGCGATTGACCATCACGCGAGCGGTAAGCGGATTATCTCGTGAAGTGAGCCATTCCGCAAACTCGCGACGGCCGGTGGTATTCGGCGGTAGCTTGATTTGATCTTTGCAAAGTACTTGGACCAGGCCTCGTTTGACTTCCTGTGCTGGTTGATCTATTTCGCCGCGAACCAAGAGTCTTGCATCGCGTGGTCGGTCGGACGCTTGCACTCCCATGCACAGCGTCATAGGCTTGCCATCGCTGTCGACTGTATTCATTCTGCCGCTAATTTGAGCGATGAGTTGATCCAGGATCGCTACACTCAGAAAGCTTGATCGCCCAGCAGTACCCTCTTTGCTTTTCTCGGGTTGCCTTTGTGCTCGGCGAGCCTCGACATACTCCTTTTCTCGCTCTTCCAACTGCTTCTTGAGGCTAACGAGTTCTGTTTTGGATATCGGCTTGTCGTTCGGATTCGGATCATTCAGCGGTAGGATAATGAGATTGCTTGGTTGGCGATTGCGTTGGCTTCGCATGCCGCCGAACAGCGTTTCGGTGCTTTGGAATATGCCAGCCAGTGCGTAGTAGTCTGTCTGCGGTATCGGATCGAATTTATGATCGTGGCAACGGGCACAAGCCACCGAAACACCGAGAATTACGCGGGTCGTCGTATCGATCTGCTCATCGATTAGGTCGGCTTGAAACTGCCGTGGGTTTTGCTCGATGAGTGCTTTCGGCCCGATTGCTAAAAAACCAGTTGCTATCAACTGTTCGGCGAATTGCTTGTCCTCTTTGGCTGGGATCAAATCGCCCGCGATTTGTTCGCGGACAAACTGGTCATACGGTTTGTCGTTGTTGAAGGAGTCGATGACGTAGTTGCGATACCGCCAAGCGTTTGGAAAAGTCATATCGACCTCCTTTCCACTCGATTCGGCATAGCGAGCGACGTCGAGCCAATAGCGTCCCCAGCGTTCACCGTATTGCGGTCGCTGCAGTAAATCATCTACCGTAAGCGATATCGCCGATTCAGGATTGCTCCTCCAGTTTGCTACAAAAGTATCTAATTCTCTGACGCTTGGTGGTAATCCAATCAAATCAAAGAAGAGCCTGCGAACGAGAGTCGCTGGCTCGGCATCGTTGGCTGGCTCCAAAGCGTGCTCGTCCCATAACTGCGCAACATGTCTATCAATATCTGTGACAGCCCAGTTAGAGTGTTGGGATGACTTGGGCTCCGTTTTTACAGGAGCTTTGAATGACCAGAAATCCTTTCCTTTGGAGATGTCTTCTGGAGTCACATTGGAATGAATGACGACTCCCGAACTCACTCGCGGATCTGGAGCACCCATTTCAATCCATTTTCGAAAGTCTTCGATCACGGCTCGAGGCAGTGGCGTTTTAGGTGGCATCTTGTAGTCTTGGTAGTTGATTGCATTCCATAGGATGCTCTCCTCAAGATTGCCTGGAACAATGGCTGGCCCCGACTCGCCCCCAGAGAGCATCGCGTCCTTGTGTTCCAAGGATAGCCCGCCGCGAATCCCTTGGCCATCGGCGGAATGGCATCGGTAGCATTGCGCAACTAATACTGGTCGAATCTTGGTTTCAAAAAACTGCACGCTTTCGGTAGACAACGGCTTTTCCGTTTGACCCAACGCGATTGATCCAAAGGATAATACCGAAGCGAAAACTGCAATCGTTGTGAAATCAGGTTTGGCAGTCATACCAATGCTCAGTGAAGTAAGGGGTTGGGTGATGACGATTGATTGCTCGAAAAACGCAAACTAGCGGTAAGTGTTAGCTTCTTGCGGCGTCTTAGCATCGTGCGATCTTTTATTGTCGCCTTTCGCTCCGCGAAAGAATGGAAAAACGCTACTTTCGCCGAGCGAAAGGCGACACGTATTTTCCGTACGATGCTTAAGCGATCGCTGCGCAATTTAGGCCCGGGGCTAGCGCCCACCGGTTCACGAAATCGCAAACTGAGTGACATTAGTCTATTCGGTCGGGCGCTTGGGTTTGACACCCCCACCAGCGTTGCCATCTTTGCCTGGACGCTTGCCCTGCCCATCTTCCATCCTGGCAGTCATTGCGGCGAATTCTGTTTTCGAGATGGAACCATCGCCGTCTTTGTCGACCATTTTTAATTTATCGCGCATGCGTTCAGGAATCTCATCGCCCGTCAGCTTGCCGTCTCCATTTGCGTCGCTCCTTTCGAACATCTTTACCATTATTGCACCATTTGGCTGGCCATTTGCACCAGGTCCAGGCCCGGCAATCCCCATGGGCATTTTGCTCATGTCTGGCCGCATTTCCTCAACACTGATGATTCCGTCGCCATCCTTGTCGAGTTGAATGAGTGCCTTCGAAGCGTTGGCAATTTCGCTTGCCGAGAGCGTTCCATCTTGATCGGTGTCCAGCATTTTCATAATTGGTAGCATCGGCAACATGGCCATTGGTCCGCCTTGAAACCCACCAGCTCCTGGTCCCGGCCGTTGCATGTCGGGCCGTTTGCCTGGTGCTCGATCCTTGCGGTCTTCTTGTGCCGAAGCAATCATGGGGAAAGCGACAGCAACCAGCGTCACCAGCATTTGCAATTTGAATTTCATCGGTAAATTCCTGATTTTGAGTTCGTTTCACAAGGTTTGGGAGTTATTCCAGTTTCGTCGGTCGTGTTCGTCCGACAATGTTGTACCGACGCCACTGGCCAGCGATCCACATTCATTTTCAGATTATTTTCGATACTTCTCGTTGATCACCAATATTTGAGTCATCCGGCGTTTAGGACAACGACACAAATCTGATTGGCTTCAACGCAAGCGATAGGGATCCGTCTCATGAAAGCGATTTTGTTGCCATCGGGCGAGAAAACACACGCTTCCGGTAGTGGCGCGTTTTCGTCAGATACTCGGTCCGTCACACGGAGACTTTGACCGGTTACGGTATCGGTAATGAAAACACTATTGTCCATGACATGCGCGATGCCTCCGCCGTCGGGACTCCATGTGAACGCCGACGCGATGGGCCACTGGTTGTGCGTGAGCTGAACGAATGCACCGCCACTCGGTGCCACCGTCCATAGCTGAACAATTCCGGCATCGTCTTTCATAAGAAATGCGATACGCGAACCATCCGGCGAGCTTCGAAGCCAATGGCGTGGGCCCTGAATACCCGGGTAAGTGCGATCGGCTGTGAAGGTGAGCCGCCGTTGAGTTATATCCCTTGGCGGACAGAGGCGATGTTCAACCGTGAGAGCGAGCGGACAGTTACTGGGTTGCGTCAAATCGTCCGGTAGATCCGCTATGAAAACTTCGACGATGCTCTCGCCGTTGGTCCTAACCACAGATCCTTGAAACGCCAACGCATGCTTCTGCCGTGCGCCGTTAGGCCGTACGTAACCCTTCACGCCGACCCAGGCCTCTTCACACGCGCGTTTGATTTCGTCCGAACCAGGATGGGGTTTCGCCGTCGTGCGAGAAACGATTGCAGAAAAAAATTCGCCAGGATGATTGCGGTGGTTATCCGATGGCACTCGTACTGGATGGCCGTGAACACTCACACCGATGTCTCGGAGGTCGCTTTGTACCAACGCGTCGTTATAGGTAAAGCTAACCCAGTCGCCGGTCGCATCCCAGACGTGAACATGCGTACCGCCTCGCAACGCGCCAGGTGTGAACGGCGGCGTAAGGTCGCGTGCATCGAGATTCACTGCGATACCCCGCTTAGCCCAGTCCACTATTACGCCCTGGCGGTGACTGAAACTGTATTGCCAATCGGGTGTAGGATTTTCTGGGCCGAGAATGAAAGCGACTTTCCATTCTCGCGGATGCCAGGTCACCACGCCGCAATTAGCACCATTGGTTGACTCATAAAGCTTTCGGACTTCGCCGGTGAGGACATTTATCGCTTCGATGGTGCTGCCATCAAAAGCCGAACCCTTTTCGCCGAATCGTGTGTCATAGGCAATCCACTGGCTGTCCGGCGACCAGACACCCGTATTGGTGAGGTTGTGACCTATTGGGGCAGATGTTATTTGACGTTCCATAGCTCTATTCTTGCCTCGTCAGCAGAATCTGTAAAGCATCAAGGGGGTCAGACTTGGGATTCGGGATTCAGCATTGGTAATTTGTGTATGTCAGTGCGATGAACAGGCGGCGAAATGACGGCATCTATGAATGGGATCCTTTGGCATGGCACAGGTCTATACTCCTAGGCCGATCTTGCAATCGAAGTTATTTCCACCGTTGAGCTAGCCATGCATCCAGCCGAATTCGGGAAGCTAGAGCGATCACATACAGCTCCAGTGGTCGAAGGTAGCTGCCTGGCCGATGGTTTCGCCCTTCCGATCCAATACCGTCCAAAGCAAAGCGTCTTCAATCAAAAAGCGATTTCCAGTCCGCGAAATGCGAACTCCGCGATAGTCGTCGACATAGCCGTATTGACGCGTGCGATGGAGCAATCTTTGACGCTCATCTCGGTGCAGTGGTTCGGCAGTGAGGCGGGACGGCATAACGAGGAATTCATCGATCCGCAACTCCCACAGGTTTAGTGCCTGTTGATTCCCATACTGAAAAATTGGATCGCCTTGCGTCCCATGAGATACCACTACTTGCGGCGCGTTCCAGAGTGCTAGGAGGTCCTCTTCCTGCGTCAAGCGTTCGAGCAGCTCTTTGCCTGTCCAATGGCAAAACGAGTCGAGTAGGCACTGAGTGAGGTCAAGCCAATCGGAGTGCGGTGCGGCTTCGGGGAGTGGATTCATGAGCGGAACTCTGCGTGCAATCAAAAGAAACAGACTGGTACGACTCGGATGGCGTAATGATGACGATTCCCGCAATTCAGACAAGGACACGCTTCTGCGATTTCCACAAGGTTGCGCGGCTAGCAAGATTCCCAAATTCGGCCGGATTCGCGGCTAATTCATTCACTGCGGAAATGACGGCGCCTGTTGGCAAAATAGGTTGGGATATCAATTTTGTATTCGTTCAATTCCCTCCGGACCCCAGTAGTGAGCCGACCGGTGTTCGCAGTAGTATAGACAGTAGCGGAGGCGAAGCGACTCAGTCCAACGCACAATCTATCCCTACGTTCCGCTTCGCTCCAGTTGGGATAGATTGCTATTCGTTATCCCAATCAGCCATGTGCTATGTTCAAATTCTTTAACCACACCTCACATGGAAAGGCTTCGCTTTGATTCGCCATACAAAAAAGTAGTGCAAACGACTCGTCAACTACTTAATCGCCTTGTTGCTTGCGGCGGGTGTATGCTCTAGGAAACCGGATCCAGTTTTCTCGCCGCTAGATTTTGCAAAGAACTCGCTTGCGGAATCATACGCGGCGAAGGCGGATTTAGGGGAGGTTTTAGAGGTGACCCATAAGAAGGACGCAGGCTTGGGGCATGCTTTCGAGGTGATCGCAATCGTCCGAGGCATGTGCTCCCCAAATAAAGCAAAGCAAGACAACCTATACAAATTGGAATTAATACCTGAGGTTCATGTGGCAATCCCAACGACGCCGGAAATGCTTCAGCGATCGCATACAACGCCTAGATGAATACAATAACTAAATCAATTACTTTTCGGGCGGACGGCGAGATTTTTGGATTTGAACCAGTTGCAATCTGAATGACTTGAACCAAAATTAACCATTCCAAAGTCGTTACTGCTGACATAGAATGCAGCAACAGCGTCCTTCATGTGATCGACACTGTGTTGTTGCCGAAATAATTTCCAGTGACCAATTGATGAAGGAATTGCAATCATCCTGAGCTCATGTTCGGGGTGATTTTCTTTGTCCGAAATACCGTGCCGTCATGAAAGTTCGCTTTGCGAAACTTTGCATGTCACCAACTTGACCCCGGAAATCAGGGAGTGCTTTGATGCGAGTTTCGCTTTTTGCAATGACAGGGCTTCTTTTCGCCAGCGTGGTGATTGCCCAAGACGACGCCACGAAGAAAGACCTAGCCAAGCTGCAAGGTTCATGGGCGTTGGTATCCGGCGACCATGACGGGAAGAAGGTCTCCGAAGAGGAAGCGAAGAAGACCACGATCATTTTCGAGGGTGAGAAGTTTGATTTCCCAGACGTTTCAGGAATCGGAACAAGCCAAAAGGGAACGATCAAGATCGACCCCAGCAAGAATCTCAAGTGGATGGACTCGAAGGCCACCAATGACAATACCAAGGGGCAGGTGTCATTGGGCATTTACGAGTTCACGGAAGATCACTACCGGGTGTGCTTCGCTCCTCCCGGCAAGCCCCGGCCCACGGAGTTTTCATCGAAACCCGGTAGCAATCATAGATTCACGGTCTGGAAACGAATCAATGCCAACGAGAGTGCCGAAAAAGACCTAGCCAAGATGCAAGGCACATGGGCGTTAGTATCCGGGGAGCGTGACGGGAAAAAAGTTTCCGAAGAGGAAGCGAAAAACACTGTGATTACGATCCGTGGCAGCGATTTCGTCTTTCCTGACGTGTCCAAAATCGGAACCAGTGCCAAAGGAACAATCAAACTCGATCCCACCAAGAACCCCAAATGGATCGACCCGACATCCTCGAAAGATGGCGTCAAGTCTCTGGGGATCTACGAATTTGTCGGCAGTGGATACCGTGTGTGCTTTGCTGAACCCGGCAAGGATCGTCCCCAAGACTTCAGTGCAAAGTCTGGCAGCGGGCATAACTTGCAGGTCTGGGCAGATAGCGTTGAAGGAACCTACGTCTTGGTATCCGGTGAACTGAAGGGACAGGCACTCGCAAAAGAAGTTGTTCAAGCAGCTTCTTTGGTCATCGAGGGGAACAAGCACAAGGCGATTGCCGGCAGCGATCCCGTCATCGGAACTCACAAACTCAGTCCGGGCAAAACCCCCAAGGAAATCGACTCTCAGGAAACTGAGGGTCCAAGCAAGGGACTAACGCTGGGAATTTACAAATACGAAAATGGCGAATTCACGGTCTGCTTCGCCGCTCCGGGCAAGGATCGTCCTAAAGAGTTCACCACCAAGTCGGGGACGGGTGAATTCATACACGCCTGGAAGAAGAAGTGAATTGATGAAAGCAACGCCCTGCTCGGCAAAT
>CAMDKL010000091.1 GCA_945900945.1 Pirellula staleyi DSM 6068 | reverse complement strand
CGCTCACAGCCATCGTTCGCGTTCCACCAGAAGATATCTCGGAGTTGGAAGTTGCAAAACCGACACCGGTGCCGAATGAATCGGATGCCGGTGAATCATCCAGCGAAACAACCATCGCTGACCAAATAGCACAGGATTCACCTGAGCCGTCCAATGACGAAGAGGTTCAGAGCTGAGTGAGAACCAGTCCATGATCGAACCTCAGTCTGATTCGTTTCTGATTTTGGTCTGCACATACAATGAACGCGATAATTTGCCGACGTTGTTTGAGCAGATTGAGGCTGCCGTGCCGAATGCAAAGATCCTCGTGGTCGATGATAATTCGCCGGATAGAACAAGCGATTGGGTTGAACAGCAAATGAAGCTCAAGCCGTCGATATCTCTGATCCGTCGAAGCGGCAAGCTTGGGTTAGGGACAGCCATTCGTGCTGGCATGGAGTTTGCAATAAATAATGGCTACGAATGGCTGCTGAACCTGGATGGGGATCTCAGCCACAGCCCAGTTTCGATTCCGGCATTGCTGGCGCAGAAAGACAACTCTGACGTTGTCATTGGATCTCGTTATGTCGAGGGTGGCGGCATGGAGGGGTGTTCCTGGCGGCGTGTGTTTGTGAGTAAGTGCGCAAATGCTTATGCTAGACGAATCATCGGCTGGTCGGTGCATGATTGCAGCAGTGCCTTTCGGCTTTACCGCGTAAGTTGTTTGCGAGCACTGAAGCTGAATGAACTACGCGGAACAGGTTACGGTTTTTTAGAAGAAGTGCTCTGGCATCTAATTGAGACGGGTGCAAGACTGAAGGAAGTCGGTATTGTCTACACGGAGCGAATCGAAGGCAAATCCAAGATTTCGATCAAGGAAGCATGGTCGACCATTGCTTCGATTCATCGCGTAGCAAAGTTGCAAAGAGGCCGAAGGTGTTTGTAGAACAGTTGTCCCAACTGTTCCCGCCCAGCGTTTCCAACCAGCTAGCCCGGATTATTCATGAACGTCGATCGTTTCGGATGGTAGTCATTATTTCGTATCACGTTAAGTCGATTTACAAACAAAGCAGACTGCTTTAGTAACCCGATGCGTAAGCGAGGGAATTCCTAGCAATCCCTCGCTTACGCATCGGGTTGCGAATGATCCGCGCTAGCAGGGCTTGCTGGGGCAACTCGAAGTCCACGCGGCTGCGCCGGTTAAACATTTTGGCTGTGGCTACTTGAGTCCTCTGCGTACCAACAGTGCGTCTACCGTCGGCTCTTGGCCGCGGAAGTCTTTGTACTGCTGCATGACTTCGCGAGTTCCACCACGCGACAGAATTTTTTCGCGATAGAGCGATCCGTTGGCTGCGGTAAGCCCGCCGAGTGTTCCCATGTAGGCAAATGCATCCGCAGCTAAAACCTCACTCCATAAATAGGCGTAGTAGCTTGCCGAATAGCCTCCAGACCACACGTGCGCAAAGTAAGTTGTGCGATAGCGAGGAGGTACAGGAGCGTAGTCCATGCCAAAGCTCTTCAGCAGCTGGTTTTCAAATGCGACCACGTCCGTTGGGACTTCTTCCGTCGAAATAGAGTGCCAGCCTAGATCCAATAATGCCGCCGAAACATACTCTAATGTTTCATAGCCCTTGTTGAATTTGTTCGCAGCAATGCTTTTATCTAAGAGATCCTTTGGAATGGTTTCGCCAGTCTTGGTGTGCCTAGCGTAATTCTTTAATACTTCGGGATGAATGGCCCAATCCTCATGGAAAGTCGATGGAAACTCGACGAAGTCACGGGGTACCGACGTACCAGACAGGGTTGGATACTCGACCGCCGAAAACAATCCGTGGACTCCATGCCCTAGTTCATGAAACATGGTTGTAACGTGATCCAAGCTAAGCAGCGTAGGTTCACCTGCGGCAGGCATAGGTATGTTCATCACGTTGACTACGACGGGTAACTGGTTCAGAAGTCGAGACTGCGGAATATAGGCGTCCATCCACGCCCCGCCTTGTTTTGCATCGCGATGGAAATAATCGGCATAGAACAAACCGATTTGTTTTCCGTCGGCACCGAAGACATCAAACACTCGCACTGTTGGGTGGTAAACAGGCAAATCCTTTCGCTCTTTGAATTGGATTCCATAGAGTTTTCCGTAGGTGTAGAACACGCCGTTTTTAAGTACGCTCTCCATTTCAAAGTAGGGCTTCACGAGATTCTCATCGACCTGATATTTTTCCGCACGTACTTTTTCTGAGTAGAATTCCCAGTCCCATGCATGGGGTTCGCCATCGATTCCATCTTGCCTCATGAATCGCATAATGTCGTTCGCCTCAGCTTTGGCTTTGGCAAGAACGCCGGGCGCTAAGTCGCGGAGCATCTTGAACGCGGCCTCGGGTTTGGCTGCCATTTGGTTCTCGAGCGTAAAGGCAGCATGGCTTGGATAGCCAAGCAGCTTGGCACGCTCTGCCCGAAGGCGAGCGATTGAAAGCACCAAGTCTCGATTGTCCAGGCCATCGGCCTCGCCCAAGCCCCGATTGGCGGAAGCCAACCAAACACGCTTCCGCACGTCCCGATTCTTGAGCGAAAGAAGGACCGGCTGACGCGTCGTATTGGTAATGGCCAATAGGTATTTCCCATCGTGCCCTTTTGCTTTTGCCGCTTCCTTTGCTGCTGCAATATCCGCAGCAGACATTCCATCAAGCTGAGCGACATCATCAACGACAACACCGCGCTGCTTGGTGATAGCCAAAAGATTTTGCTGAAACTGAGTGGTCAACGAAGACAACTCTTCGTTGATGGCACGAACACGAGTTTGCTGCTGGTCGTCTAGCCGTGCACCCGCTCGAACAAAATTCTCGTGGTATTCCTTGAGCAAGCGTTGTTGTTCTTCGTTCCAATTTTGCTTCGTACGCTGTTGCCATAGGGAGTCAACGCGTGCGAACAGTTTCTTGTTGAGGAAAATGTCGTCGGAGTGCGAAGCCAACCGGGGCGCGATCTTTTCTTCGATTTTCTGGATTTTTTCGTCGGTATTCGCCGTCGTCATGTTGAAGAAAATCGCTTGGACTCGTTCTAAAATCTCTCCAGACCTCTCGAGCGAGACCAACGTGTTTTCGAAGGTCGGAGGCTCCGGCAATTCGCCAATCTCATGGACTTGGGCCAGTTGCTGCTTCATGCCCGCTTCGAAGGCGGGGAGGTAGTGCTCGTGTTGGATATTGGCAAAGTCAGGAGCGAGAAGATCGAGCTTGCTCGGCAAAAGAAAGGGGTTGTCGTTTTGCATTCGAACCATTCGATCTTGAGACGTGACGGGAGAGGAAATCGAGGGAGTTGGTATTGTTTGTTGAGCAAAGCCAGCCTGGGAGCAGGCTGCCACAATCCCAGACAACAGGATTGCACGTTTGGCGGATCTGATTTTGGATGTGAGCATGATGTTAAGTTCCAGTCTGAAGTGTGGCGTTTCAGCTCGATTATAGGGTGAACCGGCGGGCGCTAGCCCCGGGCTTCTCTCAATGCACCGCAAGGTGCGCGATGGATCCAACGATTTACGTAGTCTACGCAGCATGGGCGCAGATGTGGTAGTTAACGATTAGCCAAAGACGAGCAATATTGCTGCGCAATTCAGGCCCCAGGCTAGCGCCCACCGGTTCACGAAAACCTCGAAGTGGTTACTACAAGGGTAGCGCTATCGGCTCATTCTATCAATCCTAATTCCTTACGGAAACGCAGCGGTAGCCATCGGCTTGCTTATTCACAACGAAAAAAGGGAAAGACTCGCGACTCTCCCCTTTTCCCCTTTTTTCAACATCAGCTTTTGATTAATTGCTTATGCTGACGGGAGCGCCATCACTGCGGGCGCAGAGCAATTGCAGCGTCCTGAGGTCGATGCTTGCACTGATGAAATGCGTCGAAGCGTCTCCCATCACGACTTGGGCGCCACCCGTGTGGAAAGCATATATCTCCCCTTGGTTAGTACAATTCACAGAACATGTCGTTCCAAGAGTCGTGGTAATGGTACTTGCGGTTGGAACGCCACTGACAACGGTCATGTTCGATCCATCCACCGCAATATCGTTCCCTGAGTGAGCCCATGGACCATTCATGAAGGCGCTAGCACCGCCAGCATAAGACTCGATTAGCTTGCTTGAGACATATCTAGCTGGTCGTGCAGAAGCTTCTGCAACCAAGAACGTATTGCTTAATCCATCGGTGATGGCTGCAAATTTAGTAAATCGATTGCTTTGTAAGATTCCACTAATGGCGTCGGCACCAGGAAACACAGGATTCGAAGCGGTCATAGCATCCCAAGCCGCAGTTCGGTTGTTGGCACGGTTTACCGCCATGTAATCTGTCAACGCAGGCTTCCAGTTTCCACTGGCGGCATAGGTTGTTCGGTCTGCGGAACCCAAATTTACGGTGTCAAGAAACTTTGACGAAGCAGGACTCGAAGGGCATAGATATGTCGGGATAACCGCCGAGGATGCCGAACGATTAAGGGGATCGTACCAGTCAAGCTTTTGGTTGTAACCAGTACCTGAATTGAGGACGTTGGTTTGCTCAAGCTGCGCCAAAACAGTGGTTAGAAAACACTGTTTTGCGTAATCATTCCCATTGATTCCGGTCGTACCCACTTTTAAAAATTCCTGCAATTCCGAGGACGCCATGACAGCGGCGGAAGGTGATTGCACGCTCGATGGTGGCAGCTTTTGCCTGGCGGATTCGAAGTTGTGCAATGCCAAGCCAATTTGACGAATGTTGTTTCCGCATTGCATGCGTCTTGCTGCTTCGCGGGCCGCTTGGACTGCAGGAAGGAGAAGTCCTACTAGAATTCCAATGATTGCAATGACCACCAATAGCTCCACCAAGGTGAAACCGCAGCGTACACGTGATCTCTTACCCATTCCCACCCCCCTGTTGGATTGAAAATTTGCGAAATAACTGGTATTGACTTGCATCAATACAGGAAATCCTCAGTTCAGAGTAGCGGAACCTCGAATTCATTCAACTTCAATTAACCGAATATTCAACTTAAATTAACCGAATATTTTTCGAATGCTCCAAACACTTTGATTTATTGAGATTTCAGGCCTCTCCGTATCTTAATCCAGTTTGTTTCCAGTTGGTAAAACCGCATGCCTTAAAAAGACAACTACGGCAAATCCAATCGTCTTTGAGGTGGGCACTGCCACTTGACGGTCTCGGCTTAGTCCGCATACTTCGTGCTTCCAAGCTATGTATTTTCAGTGTCCTCGATCCAAGGAACCAGGGCTTCTCCCATGCGTCGCGCAAAAATAACGATTATCGGTGCAGGAAACGTAGGTGCGACTTGCGCCCATTGGTGTGCAGCCGCCGAACTGGGTGATGTCGTTTTACTCGATGTTCCTCAAACGGAAAATATGCCCAAGGGCAAAGCGCTTGATTTAATGCAAGCGTCCCCCATCATGGGTTTCGATAGTCGCCTCGTCGGCTCAACGGACTATGCGGATACCGAAAATAGCGACGTTGTCGTAATCACCGCCGGCATCGCACGCAAACCTGGAATGAGCCGCGACGATCTACTCAGCACCAACGCCAAGATCGTTTCAAGCGTAGCACAACAAGTTAAGGTCAGTAGCCCCAACGCAGTCGTCATCGTCGTAAGCAATCCTTTGGATGCGATGGTTCAACGAGCTTACGAAGTTCTGGGTTTCCCATCCAACCGAGTTATCGGTCAAGCGGGGGTATTGGACACCGCACGCTTCCGAGCGTTCTTGGCTATGGAACTCAACGTTAGCGTAGAGGATGTTTCTGCCATGCTTATGGGTGGGCATGGTGACACCATGGTGCCGATTTCTAGCTGCACGTCCGTTGGTGGCATCCCCGTAACACAACTGATCAAACCAGAGCGACTGGCGGAAATTGTTCAACGCACGCGAGATGGCGGCGCGGAAATTGTTTCATTATTGAAGACGGGTTCGGCTTACTATGCTCCGGCTGCTGCAACCGCGCAAATGGTAGAAGCGATTGTGCGAGACAAGAAGCGACTGCTGCCGGTTGCTGCCCTATGCAATTCTGAGTACGGGGTTGGTGGATATTATGTCGGCGTACCAGTCATTCTAGGGAGCAACGGAGTCGAGAAGATCATTGAACTGTCTCTGACGGATTCAGAAAAAGCAGCTTTTCAAAAAAGCGTAGACGCGGTCAAGTCCTTGGTGGCCACCATGGAACAGCTTTTAACGTCAGCGTAGCTAATTCCTCGTCACGTAGGTCAGCCTGTCCTCAGGCTGACACAACACGCTGAATATTGTCCGGCTTAGGACAGCCGGACCTATCGTGCTACTGGCATGCTAACTACCACTCCGGGCGTCCGGGTAAATGAAAGCATTCCTCTGGATTGATTTTCTTTCAACTTCTTAAGCTTGGCGCCATTGACGCACCACCAATGTCCTCAATACAACGTGTCTTATCACGTTGTTTTTCGGCAAAACAATTCTCGTCCCTCATGCTCGTTTTAGCTGAATAGGAATCCCTGAATGAGTCGCCTCACGATGCTCCTGGAATCGATCGGTAATACTTCATCCAATTTTTCCACTGCTTCACGATGCCGGCCATTAGGTAAAACGGTTGAACTAGGCTTCCCACATCGCCTATTTGTCCCAGAGCACTACGAGCCAGGATACGACTACCCTCTTGTAGTTTGGCTGCATAGCGACGCAAGCTGCGAGCTTGAGCTGGATAACGTCATGGTGGCACTGAGCACACGAAATTACATTGCCATTGCCCCTCGTGCAAACCAAGAGTGCCGTGGAAGCGACCGGTACTTTCACTGGGGGGAATCAGTCGCTGATTGCTCTGCCGCAGAAGATCTAGTTTGGGACAGTGTTCAAGCCGTCTCCAGCAGCCTATCGATCAACCCCCGCAAGATTTTTTTGGCTGGATTTGGTTCCGGTGGCACGATGGCACAATGGATTGGACTCAAATACGCAAAGCAATTCGCAGGGGTGATTTCGTTGAGTGGCTCGTTTCCAACGACATCGAAAGTCCTATCCAATTGGAAACGAGCACGCAATCTTCAGGTTCTTTTCGCCCAGTGTCAGAGCTCCACGCTTTGTTCAGAAGATGAGCTTTTGCGGGCAGTACGGATCTCGCACCAATCCGGCTTAAGCTATAAGTTTTTGCAGTTGCGATCGGAGCAGGACGACTGTTTCGAAGCCAATGAGCTTGATTCATCAATGCTTGAAGCGGCCAACCGATTCATGATGAGCATTGTCAAGGATACGGAATTGAATCTGTCGCCAGAGACAGCTTGTGTTAGCGAGTGTGTTGAGTTCGGATTCAACTAGTTCAATGAACACGGATGCCATGCTCATAGAAATGAACCACGTGAGCATCGATCGGGGTAGCACGCGTATTCTGGATCGCATTAGCATGCGTATTCCTCAAAGTCAGCACGTTGCAATTGTAGGCCCCAATGGATCCGGCAAGTCCACGCTGCTCAAGTTGCTAATGAAGTTTTTCTATCCTTCGGTTGTTGACGGCCAATCAGGGACCGTCCGTATTCTCGGGCACGAGGAATGGAATGTATGGGATCTTCGTTCGCATCTCGGCTTTGTGAGTTCTGAGATCGATCAACACTTTACACTAGGCCGTTCCGCTCGCCTAAACGCCCTCCAAGCTGTTTTAACTGGATGTTTTTCGGGCGAGCTTGAACCAGACACCCACTTCGTGAGCGATTCAATGCGTTGCGAAGCAAAGCGACTACTGGATTTATTTCAAGTGGACAGCGCGTCGACGAAGTGCATCGGCCACATGTCCACCGGCGAACGAAGGCGAGTGTTGCTGGCACGAGCTCTCGTGATGAAGCCACAAGCGATTGTTCTGGATGAACCGACCGCTGGACTCGATATCATGGCGAGAGCCAAGTTTCTTGGCGAACTAAACTACCTTGCCAGCACAGGCATGCAAATCGTATTGGTTACGCACCATCTCGAAGAAGTTCTTCCCTGCATCGATCGGACGGTCCTATTGAAGGCCGGGAAAGTATTTCTGGACGGCCCTACTAGCAGTGCCCTTAGCGGTGAGTCGATCAGTTTGCTCTTCGATACGCTTGTCGTTGTAGATCGCGATGCGGCAGGGTTCTTTCACTCTCGAATCGCTTGAGTTTGCAAACAAGCGATCGCTGCGTCAATCTCGTTTTTTTGTATGCAATCCAATGCGGCAGCGAGGATGTGGCGATGGCGTGACCGAAATGGAACCGGATCGCCTTGGCTAAGGGATTGAGGAACTAGAAACGCGACGACTGCGTTCATGAGTTCCTTTAAACCAGCACCCGAGACGCTGCTCGTTTCGACTCGCTTAGAGATCGAACTGGGGATGTTACTGGTTCGTTCAAGTAACTCAATGCTATTCACACCGATCAGGTCCGACTTGGTTACGACCAACACGACTTTTTTTGAGCAATGATTTAGGATTTTGTGGTGAGTCTCGGTCCAGCCAGTGGTGCGATCCACCAGTAAAAGCGTGCAATCCGCCGACGCAATTCGTTCGAGTGTTTGCTCGATTCCTGTAGCTTCAATTGCGTCGGTTGCGGTTCGTATGCCTGCCCCGTCGACGAGTTCGATTGGCCAGCCGTCGAAACTGGAATGTTCCGCAAGCACATCGCGTGTCGTTCCAGCTTGTTCATGTACGATTGCCCGCGTGTATCCAAGCAGCATGTTGAGCAGACTGCTCTTTCCAGAATTAGGAGGACCAGCCAAAACGACACGCCATGGCTCAACCAGATGGCTTCCAAGTTGCGATCGAGAGCTGAGTTGCGTCAATCGTTTTGTCGCTTGAAAAATGTCTCTTTCGATCAGTAGCGATCGAATCCATTGGAGTTCCTGGGTAAGCGATCCTCGCAATTGGTCAAGTAAAATCGCAGTCGTTCGGAGCGTCGAAGCAAGCAGTAAATCCTCGCGAGCTTCGGAGACAATCTCGTCGGTATCTTGGGCTGAAAAACGCAATTTCACAGTCTGTTCGACGGCTCCGCCTGCGACAAGACCTCGGAGGATGGCTTCCGATGCCAAACGACCGCCGTGGCAGTGAATTTCAACGCTATGTTCTGCTGTTCTGCAAACTACGATCGACTCGCCATTCGCAAGACTATCGAATTGAGTAAAACCATACCGAATGGCATTGATTTGTAGGTTGGAGTCACCTTGATTGGGACGCCAACAGCGTTTTACAAAATCCAACGCCAGCGGCCCGTTGATTTCCAGTACGGCAATGGCGGACGGAGCCGCAGACGTAAGTCGTGAAACGGTGGTGGATGGATCTGTATTAACGTTAGTCGACAAATTACTTTACCTGCACCGTCACAAATTGTTTGGCTTCCAGCCAGCGCCGGCAAACGTTGGGCCATTCGGAGGTGCCTGGCGTTTTTTTGGCGAGGCCTAAGCCGTGTGCGCCCTTTTCGAATACATGCAATTCGCCTGCGACACCATGTCGAATCATAGCGGCAAAGAAGGCAACGGAGTTTTGCGGAGGTACGCCTTTGTCCTCCAAAGTGTGGAAGAGAAATGTTGGCGGTGTCTCTTTGGTCACGTTCAAGTCGCTCTGAAACGACTCAACCAACTTGGGATCGGGTGACGGACCGAGCAGATTGCGCTCGCTGCCTTTGTGGGTTGCAGGTTGGCCAAATAGAATCACGGGATAGGCCAAAATGCCGTAATCAGGTCGAGACGATTTTTGCTCGATGGCATCGGCACTTTGTGAATCGCCCGCATCGAATTTGGTTAGTACTGTGGAGGCCAAATGCCCGCCCGCAGAGAAGCCTAAAATGCCGACGCGACTTGGGTCGATGTTCCACTCGGTGGCTTTGGCTCGAACAGTACGGATAGCTCGCTGCGCATCCTGCAGTGGAGCCGGATGCCCATAGTCCTTGCCCTTATGCCGGTAGTCGCAAATGATTGCGGCGAGGCCCATTTGATTGGCCCATTCCGCCATCTCGTTTCCTTCGTGCCCCATCGCAAGCCCGCCATAGCCACCGCCAGGACAGATGACCAGCGCACCGGTCGGGCTATCGCTCGCTGGCAACCGCACCATTGCGAGCGGAATGTCTTTGGGTTCTTTTCCTTTTGCTCCAGGGGCACCATTTGCCCAAAGTGGAATGTCGAATGACTTTGCGTCGGCAGCATGCGTCGGATCAATCAGCAGCAACGAAGCTACAATAAAAGTCGCTGGTATAGTAAGACCCAATCGTCGCATGATGGAACCCCGAGTAAAGGAACAGAAAGGAAAAAGTCAGAAACGATTCTAACCAAAAATTGCCTGATTGCGCTCGCGGCTTCAGCGAGAAAAATAAAAACGACTGTATTTTGAATTCTCGAACGGCTTATGTAGCGGAAGATCCCGGCTTCGCGTCATTCGAGTAAATTCTTCATGGCTGCCGAATCGACCAAGAGCGGATCGCTACAATAGCGGTTTTTAGTCGAACGGCGGCCTGAAAACGACCTAAAATGGTCCGTCCGATTTGACGAGCATTCCCAACTTATTTTAATCGTACAGGTCAAAATAAGTGAAGTTGCAGAGTTGTCCAATGCATCATGTCAGCCCAAATTGAATCGAGTTTTACAATTTCCTTTGCCCCTTTTTTTTGAAGTCATCACGAATGGCACTTGCTCCACTGATCCCGTCTAACTGGTCCTCCTTTCCTCAGGAATTTCGTTTGCGACTTGGCACGAACGTCGGACGTCAGCGAGTCATGAAGGCGAATGAAGAACTGCTCGTTGTCGCTCACCTTGTCCCAGAGCATGACGAAACTGGCCGACGAGGAGTCCTGTTTTGGCGGGACAGTCAAGGTGAATGGCGATGCAGCAACGGCGATCCAGGCAAGGTTGCTTTAGGAATACATTTAGATCGCTATGCCAAAAAAATCGATCACTACGAAACCCAAGAAACGGCCGCAATTCTTGCTGATGACTATCTTCCCTTGCTGGAGGGACTCGCACCACTCGTTCGATCCAGTCGCAATCTAATGGAAACGTTAGAAGAAGCACGAAAAGCTCTGCCAGAAGAACGAACATTGATCGATCATCGTGACCGAGCATACGATCTATCCCGGCAAGCAGAATTGCTCTACGAGGACGCAAAGAATTCCATGGATGTCGCCGTGATTCGTCGAGCGGACGAGCAAGCCAGCTCAACGCACCAAATGACAGTTGCGGCGCATCGACTCAACATGCTAGCAGCCATGTTCTTTCCCTTTGCGACCCTGGGCGCAATCTTCGGAACGACTTTGACCGACAATTGGAGCTGGTCCCATTCCGCACTGCCGTTCATTCTGTTTCTAATGACCGGATTGCTGATCGGTTTGACTCTGGCTCAGTTCATCGCCCGACCGGCAAATAAACAAATTCATTAGCCGGAGGGCACTAGCGCTGGGCTGTTAAAAATACGGTATTGCGTCGTTTCCTTCTGCTCCAGTTGGACGAGCATCAGCGTGATTCTGAAGTTCTCTAAAGTGGATGCCATTGGGCTAGTGACCTTCGACTGATCAATAAATATCCTGTGAATAATCCGACTTAGCGAGGATTGGTTACCAGTCGAGGTTTGCTTTGAAGGAACTGCTTTGAATTGGCGGCGACTGGTTTTGCTAACGTCGTTTTGGCCGTAGAAGATATGCCGCTTCCAATAGTCAAGCGTTGCGCCGGAGCCTTCTGCCTATGTTGTGCATTGGAGTCTGGGAATGGTGTTGGAGCTGCGTTGGGCATTCGCTCAGGCTTGGGCTTCACAGCGGGCGTGGGAACCCTAATCCCGCTTGGCTCACCGCTCGATCGACTGTTCACGGTTTGGGTAGGCGCAACGGAGTAACCCTCTGTTTCATATTCAGAGTGCGTGTTTTCTGCGCATGTTGAACACGAACCTGAGCCACCTCGCATCGGAGTGGTACCGCACGAGGAGCATTCCCCGCAGTTGGAAGGTACATAACGCGTGCCCCACAGATTTCTCAATCGCCCCAATGCCGTCGGGCAGCTACCGACAGAACCGCATTCAAATTCGCCGTTGCATCCACATGGATCGCACATCGGTGGCTCGTTGATATGTTCATCCCAGTAGATTTCGCCACAGGCTGAGCCGCAGCTCGTGCTGCGAATTCGGTCTGCTATTCGAGAACGAAGGCTGCCGCAAGAACCAATTCCTTCGCAGTCCTGGCCGCCACCACATGTACCCATTTCACATCCATCGCCTACCAAACGTATTGAGCAGCAGCCAAAGTGGCTTGCTAAAAGCCCCAATCCAAGCAGCCATCCGAATAGTACAGATTTCATATCAATGCGCCCCTCAAGAATTGCTCGTTTGCAAAACAAATGGATGCGGTGCCCCAAACCGGGAGCAAACCGTCCTTCTGTTCATTTCTATCGGACTGTACAATCGTTACAATCAGCAAATCTTTACAAGTTTGTACGCTAGAATTTTTTTGAGCGACAGGAATTGGAGCTTCCCGATGACTACGGACACAATCCTTCAAGCCCGCATGGTTGCGATTTTGAGGCTGGACGATTTGTCGACAGCTATGCCCATAGCCGAGTCCCTTTTCTATGCAGGCGTTCGTGCCTTGGAATTTACCCTTACCAATTCGAATACTCCAGCTGTTGTCCGACGAATACGGAACGAAAGCCAAAACATTCAGTCGGGAAATGCAGTGATCGGAATTGGTTCGGTTCGATCGCTTGAAGAGGCAAAAATTGCGATTGATTCTGGAGCTCAGTTCGTGGTCTCACCGATCACTTCTGTAACGATTATCGACTATTGCAAACAAAACAAAGTCACCGTCTGTCCCGGTGCGTATACTCCTACTGAGATCGCAATGAGTTGGGATGCCGGCGCAGATATTGTTAAAGTATTTCCGGCAAGGAATTTGGGTGCCAACTACATTCGGGATGTTCTTGCCCCTATGCCTTATCTCAAGCTAATGCCGACGGGCGGGGTTGATTTAAACAATATTGCGTCCTATTTTGCTGCCGGTGCCGTCGCAGTGGGAATCGGCAGCCAATTGCTTGATCCTGAAGCAATCCGCAATCAAGACTGGGAGAAAATCCAGCAAGCCGCTGCACAGTACGTGCAGGCAATCGGAAGGGTTAGCGACCTATGACGATTTCTGGAATGCCGGTTGATATCTGCAATGCAGCCTACGATGACGGCTACGATGTGGTCACAATCGGAGAAACAATGCTAAGGCTCACTCCGGACAGCTATTTGCGGTTGGAACAAGCCGAGAGTTTGCAGATTCATGTAGGAGGGAGCGAGTCAAATACAGCGGTTGGACTGGCTCGACTCGGCAAGCGGGTTGCTTGGATTTCGAGGATTACCGACAACCACTTAGGGAGGCGGATTGAGCGATCGATTGCGGCTCACGGAGTGGATACGAGCAATGTCATTTGGACAGCCTGCGATCGAGTTGGACTTTATTTTTTAGAAGAAGGTTCACCTCCTCGAAACAGTCAGGTCCTGTACGATCGGGCGAATTCTGCCTACGCAAAATTTGAGTCAAAAGACCTGCCAATCGGCTTTTTTGTACCTGGCAGGTCCAAATGGCTGCACGTGACCGGTATATCGTTGTGGCTAGGTGAAACCACACGATCCACCATTGCCGAAGCGGTCAGACAGGCGCAGTCGGCAGGCTGGAAAATTAGTTTTGATGTCAACCATCGGACACTTTTATGCAGCACAAAACAAGCACATGCATTCTGTAGTTCAATGTTTGAAGCAGCCGATATCGTTTTTTTGTCGCGACGGGACGCAATTCATCTTTGGCAAATAAGCGAAGACGAAAGCGATGCCAAAGTGATGGCCAGATTGATAGCAATACGGGCTGGGAAACCAACGGTAATGACGTTGGGGTCGCGTGGCGCTATAGCCAGCGACTCGAACAGTAGCATCATGCAATCCATTGAGCCAGTGGAGCCGATCGGTAGACTTGGTGGTGGCGATGCGTTTTCGGCCGGCTTCCTTTCCGCCTGGTTGGAAAAGCACGATCTAGAACGATCGCTGCGATGGGCGACAGCGACTGCACGTCTCAAATATAGCATTTCCGGCGACCTGCCGTTGATTTCAAGACAGGAAGTGCAAAGGCTTGTTGACGGTACCTCGAGCGAGTCGCTTATACGATAGCTTTCTACAAATCGTCGGTATCGTCGGTATCAGAACCGACAATGAACTCTTCGTTACCGACGGACACACTATCGCCAGGACGGAGTTTCTTGCCGCGTCGGGTTTCGACGATGCCATTTACCAAAACGGCCCCCGACTGAATCAAGTGCTTAGCCTGTCCACCGGATTGAGTGACCTCTGCAAGCTTGAGAAACCGATCCAACTCGATGGTCTCCACTTCTTTATCGGGATCGATTGGTTCATGCATAGTACGTTTCTCGGATTCAATGGATAGGAGCCTGCGTGGAGTTCGGGAAATCAAGCCAGATTAGAGCCTAATCATTCCAGAGCTGATTGCAAACAACCCGGTATGCTAGCGATTGAATCGAGATCAACATCCGCAAAATCGGCAGTGTCGTCGTATTCGGCTCTATTTTCCTTCGCGACATACCGATGTTTCATGAACGCAGTTAGTGTCTCCAATGTCATTTAGAACTCAGCAGGGGCCATGTTACCTCGGATCAGCAGCCATTCAAAGCCAATCATTGCGATCCTTTCCCAGCATCGCACACCGACTCAAATCGCATGGGGAATCGCGATCGGGGTCATGCTTGGATTGATCCCGAAAGACAATTTAGTCGCCTTGTCGCTGGTTGTGTTGCTGGCGTGCTTGCGAGTCAATCAGTTTGCTGCGTGCGTTACCGCCGTTTCGCTCAGCTTGGTCTGCGGCTGGATGAGTACCTTGACCATTTATGCTGGTTCCATTTTGCTCGATCAGCCTGCGATCACCAGCGGAATAGGTTACCTGTATCGATTTCCAGTGCTCCCATGGACCTGTCTGGAGAACTCGCTCGTGCTTGGAGGCATCGCGGTAGGTCTCTCCATGCTACTGCCGTCCTACGCAATCTGCTTTTGGTCGCTTTCCACCGCGAAACAGAAATTGAACAGTATTGAATTGGAACAAGTTGCGAACGGGGCAATCCAATATCGAAAATCCGTTTCGGATCAATCCAGAATCCGGCAAGAGAAACTACCACCCTCGCTAAAACTGGTTCCTCTCGATAATGCAGTTATGGACGATAGCAACGCAAACACGGACACAGAGCCAACTCCTGTTTCTTTAAGCATGTTTGGAACATCCGACGATGATTCATCATCCAAAGTTCACCTATTCGGCACCGAATTGGTTGATGCAAAACCGCCGAATACCGAATCCTTTCCGAGGAGGAATCGCAATAGCAAACAGAAGGCCATTCCAATTATCTTCACGGGCGAAATCATTCCTGATGGGAATGACACGATCCTTCGAGAAACAGTCATCGAAATAGTCCGATATCGTCTGCAACCAAGCATGTCCCGAGAATCAAACCGTCATAAACCAGACTCTTCAGTAGCCTCTCAATCACAAGGAATCTCTATGCCCGTTGGAAGCGCCATAACCACAGATACAAGAGAGATCGCAAACATTGGCCTTGCTGCTTCGAGCAACACAGGTCTTTCCAATCAGTCCATTGTTTTTGATTCGAGCCACACGCCAAGCCAAACGAACAACCGAGACGAATCGTTGAGATACCTTCTTTGGCATATCAATGGTACTCGAGAGAATGTTCGAAAGTCATCGGAGAAAACGGCATGACGTTTCGTCGTCGATTATTAGTCGCGACCGTGACTCTGGGTGGCGGAATAGTTTGCTTTCAACCCGTCATGCGAGCTCGTATGGAGTCTCGGATCTCTGAGATTTTTGGTGCACGAGTTTGCATTGGTTCATCCAAGATCTCTTTAGTGGATGGCACTATTGCATTCCGCGATGTCGTAGTACACCACTCCAACTCGCTTTCAAAGGGCAAGATCGAAGATTCGCCGCGCCTAACCAAAATTGAACATGCCGCGTTGAAATTCAACTGGAGCAGCCTACTTTACCGAAATTGGAGAGTCGATGGTTTCGTGGCATCGGACGTTCGTTGGCAAATTGTAAATCCGGGACCAGAAATCATTCCATCTGCAGTAGAAAGCAATGAACCGAACCCTTTCGACCTAGGAGATCGCGGTGCCGCGACTGAAGTCAAAATTGAGCCAATCACTCAGCCAATCAACTTAAAAATCGTCGAAGAGTCGGCAAGGCAAAGCCGCGTTCACCTCGACGTCTCGTCCCGCATAGAGTCAGTATCAAAGCGGATTGCGGAAGGCATCCCAACCGACGGCTCGCTAAATGTACTCAGGCAACGCTTCGTAGTCGATGACGCAAAAAAGGTACTTTCTTCAATTAAACAATCGATTGCCGAGGATCGACTGGCTTGGAAAGATTCCGACAGAAGAGTTAGTTCTTTGCGGCAATCGGCCCAAAATAGCTTTGTCGCGAGCTTAGCCGGTTTTTCGGAATGGGAGTCGACGAAAGTCAATGAAGCAGCACGGCGGCTCGCTATGTCTGCCATTGCGAAAGAATGGAATACAAACCGTACAGTGGTCTATGCTGCGATCGTGTCTTTAAATGCATTGCGACACCAGGACCTCAAACAAAACTCGGAGGACAACAACAGAATACAAACTAGGCCACGAGCCTCCCATTCCAAATTCCTAGCTCAAATCCCCGTCGGATTCACTCGTTTCGTTTCTGGCAAAATGAATGGTATCGTTCAATTTCCTAATTTTGCAATCGATTTACCCGAATCAACATCTGGCTTTGAGCTTCAGTTCAGGAACTTGTCAAACCGAGACTCCTCGGATCGAGAGAAACCCGCCATCTCATTGAAAATGATTCGCAAGGAATCGCCGAACGAATCGCCATGGCTGATTTGTACTGCACAGCAAGTTGACATGCAGCAGTCGGATGCGACTCAAATTCACGTCGTCCTCGAAAAGAATCAACTGGGCCAAAGCAAAAGCACCTCTTCGATCCAAAATGCAAACCAAGGCTGGGCGGCCACAATTTCTCTTCCGATTCAAAATTGCTTTGATCGGGCTCCTGTCGACTCAATATCGAATTCAAAGCCTCTATTGAGTGAAAAAACCAACATCGTCGGCAGACTGATTGGGACGACATCATCGCAATACCATGAACAGAATGAACTACTGATTGACGCCGATCATTCGAGTGTCAACGCAATAGAAGCCATTCTGTCTCCAAGGATTTGTGTAGAAATGGAAAGGCAGCGATCGCTAGCCACCATTCGAGGCACCGAGCTTCTGAATAACGAGCTGCAAAAAATGGGCCAGCGGTGGGATCAACTAGGGGACGAACACGCTCGCTCTCACCAGAATTGGGAAACAAGTCTTACAGAGCTGAATGATCAATTGCAACGGCTCGAAGCAGCATTTAAACGCACTTCGCGTGCATCGAATGGATTGTCGCGTTAAAAAGCATACGGGCGACCGTCGAATTGATTTCGACGGTACTTGTTCCGTCGATGCTCACGGAAGGTTAAGATCGATTCATGGTTTGGTCAAAGAGGTGTTTTGCAGACCGGCCGCTGATCGCTTGTTGTTTAATGAGTTCGGCAACCACCGACTCCACGGCCGCCCAGTGACCGGGCTTATCCATGTGGTGAGCCGTCTTGTCCAAAAGTCGCTTTTCAAGCCGCTCAACTTGTTGATCGGTATTGACTCGAGTCAAAGTCAATCGACGAAGAGAACGCAGGTCTTGCTGTGCTCCGCCCCAGTTGTACAGTCCGGTATACATCGCCTCGCTCACAAGTCCGCCGAGAAGAATCATCGCTTCAATCTCAAAGAAATCCTGTTGTCGCTTGCCACGTCCCTTGCCCAGCTGAACTGCACCCAAGCGAATTGAATTTCGCACGATGGTGCATTTCTCGATGGTGCGACCCAACGAAAGCGCTACGATTGCATGACCTGCCTCGTGGTACGCAGTAGCGATCATCTGTTCGTCAACAATGGATTTCGAAGGTTCGCTCATTCCTGGATCAGAAGGAGACGAAGCCACTATCGGCCCATCTCGTCGGCTAACTGAGGCGAGTTATAGATGGTTCGCAAACTTTCTAGGACGCCAGCGATGTGGACGGCAACAGCCCGGGATACTTTCTCCGTGTAGTAGAAATCCGCCGTCAAGCTCTCGATGTTTCCATCAAAGATAATGCCGACCATAGCGCCATCACGGGAAACAACCGGTGAGCCAGAATTGCCGCCGATAATGTCCGCCGTGCAAACAAAGTTGAACGGCGTATCGGACTTCATTTTCCCTTTGGCTGCGTGCCAGCTCTTGGGAAGAATCCATGGGTCTTTGTTTAGGTGCAATGTCTCATGTTGGAACGCCCCACCCAAAGTGGTTTGAGCCGGCACTTTCTTACCATCGGATTCGTAGCCTAGGACTTTGCCATAGGCGAGTCGCAATGTAAAAGTTGCATCCGGGTAAACCGAATCGCCTCCGACTGCAAATTTGGCTTCGGTAATCTTCGCATAGGCCTGCCGCTCTTGCTCTTCGATGCTGTCCGCAGCCTCATGAGCATGTCGATATTCGGCTTCCATTTCTTTCGCCAGTTGAATCAGTGGATCCTTAGAGTCGAAAATGCCTTGTGTACCCGAGGCGGCCAGCTTCTTACGTTCCGCAACGCTTATGAGCTTGGTATTTGCGATGATCTCTGAGGCTCTTTGACGAGGGCTTTTTCCCGCAAGCGCAGCAAGAACGAGGGGATCGTTTCCGCCTCGGTCCTCAGCCAGACGAGACAGTTCATCGGCTAGCTGAATGCGCTCTAGATCTTCATAAGTAGGCGCTTCGGAAAAGAGTTCTTGTTCAAGCGATTCCCGGTTGCTCGCGCGGAACTCGCGGAGGCGATCACCACTCGACTTACTATCCTCGCTCGCCATCAATACTAACTTCTCTGCGATGCCGTAGAGTTTACTCCGAAGGGTAGCTTGTTTAGTTATCCATTCGCGTCGCTTGGACTGCGCATCGCGAATCTGTTCCCATGCTTTTTGAAGAGGAGCCAACTTGGGGTCCTGAGCAATACGGCCAAGCAACTCAGTTTCTTGCCGCTTTTTAGTGGCAGGGAAACTTGGGTCTTGAAGGCCGGCGAGCATGCCCGTATACGCCTTGCGAGAGTTTTGGATTCCAAAGAGGTCGTCGCGAGAGCGTCGCTGCTGCTCTGGACCAGCTAGGGCGTATTGCTGCATGAGTACTTCCCTTCGCCGCAAAATATTCATCGTGCGTGGCATGGCAACATCCCGTTGATACTCAATCGCGTCGTGTGTCAAGATGCGGCGAGTACGGCCAGGATTGCCAGAAACGAAAACAAGGTCCTGCTCCTTTGCACCGTTGGGGTCCATCTTGAGGAAGTGATCGATTTTGGCGGGCTTACCGTTTTCATAAACTCGAAACAGAGTCACATCCAGGCAGAACCGAGGGTACTCGAAATTGTCCGCGTCGCCGCCGAAGAATGCAGAGCCCGCTTCAGGTGCCCATACAAGTCTAACGTCCGTGTACTTCTTGTATCGATACAAATGGTATCGCCCACCGCCATAAAGCGTGACCACATCACTTCGCAGGCCAGTCGCATCGAGCGACTCCTTTTCAATGGCTGCCATCTTGGCTTGTCGAGCTTTGCCCGCTTCCTGGGAAGTCATACTGTCCTTGATTGCTGTATTGACAACCGCCGTCACATCTTCGATCGAGATGAGCTGATTGAGCTCGAGGTCCGGCGACTTGATCTCGTCTGCCATCGTAGCTGCAAGAAAACCATCCTCGTTGTAGTTATGCTCGGCTGTAGAAAGCTTGTAGAGGGTGTCGGATGCAACGTGGTGGTTTGTTAAGACGAGCCCCTGTGACGAAACAAACGATGCGGATCCACCCGAGTTAAATCGTACACTGGAGAGCATCACATGATCCAACCATCGCTGAGTCGGTTCGAATTGGTGCGAGCTTTTGAGTTGAGCTTTTGGCACAGCATTAAAAAGCCACATGCCTTCATCAGCACGAATTTTTACTGGACTCAAACAACTCGATAAGACTGCAATTGCAACGAATCCTGTTAATGCAGTTTTGAGAATTGTCTTCATTATCGGTGGTCCAATACTTAATGAGCTAGATGGAGTGAGCCATAGAATGAGAGTATACTAGAAGTTGCTATCTTTCTGGACGATACAGCAATCGCCCACAACTTGGGCAGACAATCGCTTGCTCTTTGCGGAGGCTATCGAGAATCCTGGGTGGCAAGCCCGTATAACAACCTCCGCATGAGACATCATCCAATGCGGCCATCGAATCTTCTGATCGATTGGAGACAAGCCGTTTGTACTGAACCAGAAACTCAGGTAACAGTTGCTTTTCTAGGCCCGCCAAATTGCCCTCGACACGTTCGAGTTCGATATTCAGTACTGCGAGTTTCCCCGTCACCGCCGATTCAGTCTTGACTCGCTCCGCTTCAATCAATTTCAATTTTTCCTCGAATCCCCTCATTGCGATTTGCAAGCTATCGATCTCTTCGAGAATTTCCAATATTTCGTCCGAAAGGACACTATTGGCCTGGGTATCGGCAGCGATTTGTTCCTTGATGGCCTGGAATTCACGGTTGTTTTTGGCTAGGTTCATTTTGCCTTCCCAGTCGTGCACTTTGGCTTCTCGCTCACGAAGTTGCAGCTGTTTCCGATCGGCGTCCATCTTTTTTTGTTTGATGGCCTCCTTGCATTTCAGCAATGCGTCTTTTGCATTATCGACTTGCAAAATGGCCGCTTTCACTTGACGCGGCCCCCGCTCTATTTGCGTTTTCATTTCTGCAATTTGGACTAAGTGTTGGTGCAGGTTGCGGACAACGGTGTCGCTGACGTTCATTCGAATTCCACTGGGAGAATAGTGCGGAAAGCAGTTTTCTTTGATTAAACCACAATTGCTGGCGGAAACTAGCCTGATATCTCTATTGCGATCTGATTTATAACTAACGACAATGCGCGCAGTTTGAACGAGTCAGCACCTCAATTCGATGGAAAATTCAACGATGTCGCCTACCAATATCAGCTTCCAAAGAAGCGTGCCAGTGGTGATTATTCTCGCATTGGCCTCCCTTTCCACTAACGGATTCGCTCAACAGATTGGGAATTCCGTTGTCGAAAAAGAGCGATCCGTTATTTCAGCCGATCTACAAATGATCTACGGGAAGACTGAATCCGCTGCGACCGTCGCTGACTACTCAGCCATAGTGAATTTCTGCCGCAATATTGTTGGCGATTCAACCCGCGTTAAAGAAGACCGGCTGTACGCTCAAACCTTGATGAGCTGGGCTGCGAATCGACGAGGCGAAGCTCGCAGCGATCTGGCTGGTAAGCTGGTTCGAGAAAAGCAGTTTGGTCAAGCGGCAGAATTGGACGCGATGGCATATAAGGATTTTGAATACTCCATCCAACTGGATCCGACACGATGGCGAGCTCACCACAATATCGCCGTAGTCCGTGCGATACAAGGGAACAACACGGCTGCTTTGGAGAGTTTTGATACGGCAATTCGACTGAATCCAGACTTTTCTGACGCATACTTCAATCGCGGCGAGATTTACTTTAGGTCGAGCCAGTTCGAATTGGCGATCGCAGATCAGAACAAAGCGATTCAACTCAAACCGGGGGACTCCGCCGCGTTCAGTGCTCGAGCACATTCGCTTTACGCGATTGGAAAAAACGAAGAATCGCTTGCTGACTACGCAAAAGCGATGGACCTTTCGCCAGATTCAGCAGAATCGGCTACCGAATATGCAGATACTTGCCAAGCTGTTGGGAAATGGAAACTTGCGGCCACTGCCTATCAACGCGCTATGCAACTGGATAGCAAAAATGCACGGACATTTCAAAACGCAGCCTGGATGATGGCTACATGCCCAGATGAATTTTACAGAAACGGCGAATCCGCTTTGGAAACAGCACAGAAAGCAGTTGAACTGGCCGCTGCTCCCACCTCGGTTCACGTCCTCGACGTCTTAGCAGCCGCTCAAGCGGCCTCAGGCGATTTTGTCTCGGCAGAAAAGACGATTGGCTTGGCACTCCGTTCGACAACGGATACCTCCTTACGTTCCGAGCTTCAAATGAGGGGTCGTCAGTACCAACGAAAACGACCCTACGTGCAACCAAGCCCGGTCAGCAAAAAATAAAGGCTCATACGGCGTTTTCGGGGAGGTCAAGCGGGGTGCAGTTCCTAATTGCGTACGATTGTTTCCTGTATTTTCATTGATCAAGCGGAAGTGGATAGTGAATGGTCGGGTGGCGGAGTGCTCGGTTCCCACTGCCAATCCAGTTTTCCATTGCGACTCAGTTCCTCGCGCTTGGCGATCAGCCGTTCGTCCAATCGCTTGCTGATGTAATGACAGCGAAGCTGAAGAATCGATTCCGCGTTCTCCGCTAGCCCAACTTCCCCAACAACTTGCGACGGAGCAATGAAAAAATTGGTTTTTTGCTTTTTCGTTTCCACTACATTTTGCCTTCGCGAATTCGAGTTGGCAGTCTGAGGCCGAGCTTGTCGATCAGAATGCGTTGATGTTCCGTAGGCCTTGCAACGCATCGATTGCGTATTTCTCGGCCGTTATCCGTTGGAAGAACGACACCTACCAATCGGATCTCCGACAACTCCGAAATAACTCAGCGTGGCTCATCGCCCAACCCCGCCCTTTTGCATTGTTGACCAAGCGTCTTCCAAAGGGGCCATCGACAAAAGCGACAAAAGGGCCATCCATCCAGATTAAAGGGGCCATCCATATGTGTCGCGCCTGTGTCGCTAGCCTTGGCCTGCTTTCCGGGCGTGCCGGGCGTTTCGTTTTGCCATGGGTCGACTCCGTGGCAGGAAAAGCCGCCCCGGTTTCCCAGAATCCTCCGCTAAGTTGCCGTTGACTGACGGCCGAAGAGAGGCTAGCATAACCTGCTCACCGTCCTCAAAACCATCGCGGACTCTAGTAAAAAGTATTGTCTTCGCACGCGAAACAGGGCCACCCATGACGTTGGCTGCCATGCTCGACGTTGCGGCGGCGAGATCGCCGCACGCCCCCGCGATCCACACCTCCGCCGGGTCGCTTTCGTATGCCGAGCTTGCCGATAGGGTCGCCCACGGCTTCATGTCCCTGGGACTGACCGGCCAGGATCGCGTGGCCTTCCTGCTGCCCAACGGCGTGGAACTGGCGATCTCGATTCTGGCCGCCGCGAAGGCCGGCCTCATCGCCGTGCCGCTGTCTCCCACGTTCGCCCCGCCGCAGTTGGAGTACATCCTCAGGCACAGCAGCGCCCGCATGCTCGTCACGTCGCCGGCATTGCTCGGTGCCGTGACATCGGAGGCCCGTGATCGACTCGACGCTGTTGTGCTCTGCGGCGACGTCCCGGACGAGCCGCCCGCGGGCGCTGTGCCGTTTGGGCACCTGCTCGCCAGCCCCGCCGCGACGCCAGCGATGTCCCGGGGACTGGCGGCGGATCCCATCGGGCTGTTGGTCTACACTTCAGGGACCACGTCGCGGCCCAAGGGTGTGGCCCATACCCAGAATAGCATGACTCACCGCGTGCGGCTGTTCATCGACGAACTGACGCTTACGGCCGACGATAGCACGCTGGCGTGCGTGAGCATCGGCCGGCCGGTGTTTTTGCTCACCAAGCTGATGCCGATGCTCTGTGTCGGAGGAAGCATCACGCTCCTGGAGCGCCATGACGCGGGGTCCTTTTGGCAGACCCACGCGGACTCTCGCCCCACGTATCTGCTCACGCCTCCCAGCCTGACGCGCGACCTTCTTGAGCACGCTGCGGCGCGGGCGGCCGATTTCAGCCGACTGCGATTCTGGATCGTGGGTGGTGACACGTGCCCGGCTGCAGTCCATAAGCTGATGACGGATGTGGTGGGCAAGCCGTTGCTCGAAATCTGCGGCATGACGGAGACGGGCTTTTATTGCATCAGCCCGCCGCACGGCCTTTCCAAGCCGGGGTCGATCGGGCAGGCAATGATGGGCGTCGCGGTGCGGGTGGTGACCGAGAGCGGCGCGGACACGGCTCCTGGCGAGGTGGGACGGATTCTCGTGCGCACCCCCGACATGATGGTCGGCTACTGGAACGATACGCTGGCCACGCATCGGATGCTCAGGTCGGGCTGGCTCGACACCGAGGACCTGGCCTCGACCGACGACGATGGCTTCCTCTGGTTCGCGGGCAGGCAGAAGGACATGATCTCGCGCGGGGGGTTCAAGGTGGCCCCGGCGATGGTGGAAGACGCGATCCTCTCGCATCCCGGCGTGGCGACCGCCGCGGTGGTGGGGGCCTCGGATGAACGCGAGGGCCGGGTGCCCGTGGCGTTCTACGAACTCCGACCAAGCGCCGTCGATCCCGGCGCGGAGGCCTTGGCCGCCTGGGCCGCCGCCCGCCTGGAACCGCTTTCGGTACCTGTCAGCTTTTTTCGCGTCGACCGTTGGCCACTCACAGCCCAGGGCAAACTCGACCGCGCTCGGTTGGTGTGGATGGCCGACTTCGGCGACGGCCGGGAACTCTGAGACAGGAGGCTTGATTTTGGTAGACTTTCAGCCTGTTCCTTTCATTCCGATCCGGTTTGCAATTGCGGGAGGCACTTATGGCTAGGCAGAATCGACGCGATATTTTCGACCCGAATGAGGTTGGAGCTTTTCATGCCGTTCAGAGAACCGTGCGCCGCGCGTGGCTCTGTGGAATGGATCCTCTCTCCGGCAAATCGTTCGAGCATCGTCGGACGTGGATCCAAAATCGGCTGCAAGAACTTGCCGCCAGCTTTGGAATTGATT
>CAMDKL010000090.1 GCA_945900945.1 Pirellula staleyi DSM 6068 | reverse complement strand
GTTTAGGCAAGCGACAGATGCCCAATTTTAAATTCCGTATCGATCCGGTGAAAGTCGCTCAATGTTTATCTTTGTCGGTCGTCTGTGCAAAACATTGTTTACCAGTTCGCCTGTAATCGGGCCTAAGCTAATGCCCATCATAGCGTGTCCGGTTGCTATCGTAAGATTCTTCCACGCATTGGTTCGGCCAATGTAAGGCAAGCCGTCGGGAGATACCGGACGCAATCCACACCACGGCTGAATTCCCTCAAAATGCTGCACTCGGAATTGGGGCATGTAGAACGGAATACTCTTTAAAATCCCATACACACGACGTGGATCAATGGATTGATTGAGTTCACCTAGCTGCATCGTACCGCCAAATCGCAATCCGCTTCCGATCGGAGTCACGGCTACTTTCGACTCGCAAAGAATCGAACAAACAGTTGGGAGCTCTATGGGATTGGGAAGCGTCAACGAATAACCCTTGCCTGGCAGCAATGGCAGTTTCAACTTAAGTTTTTTGACCAGTCCCTCGGACCATATGCCACCGCACAATACAAACTCATCGGCTTCGATCTCGCCTTGCTTGGTTTCAAGGGCAATGATCTTTTGGCCATTCGTCTTCCAACCGGTTACTAAACAATCGTGCTGGATTTTCCCGCCGAGGGAGATGATTTTTTCTTTCAGCGAAGAAAGCAATTGCGATGGATCGAGGTGACAATCTTTGGGATAGTATATGCTGCCCTCGATATCCATGGTAATATTTGGATCCAACGCACTCGTTTCGGAAGCGTTCAAAGTTTGGGCCGGAATACCAAGATCGCGAGCGCGATGCGCGATTTCCGATTCTTCGACCATCGCCGTTTCCGATTTGCAGAGCATGAGCAAGCCTTTCTTAGCGAGTGAACAATCGATGCCTGAGTCACTCCACTGTAGATAAAGATCTCGCGAGGCAAAGCTCAAATCACGAAGAAGCGGAGCCGCTTGTCCAACCTGCGTCTCTGTGCAAGCCAGAAAGAAACGCATTCCCCATTTCATCAAATCCCAACTCAATCGCGGCTTGACATGAAATGGTGATTCCGGGTCCATCATCCACTTAATCGCATTGCTAAATGCACCCGGGGCAGCAAGCGGGATGAAGTGACTTGGCACAATCATCCCAGCGTTGCCACGAGAGCAATTGTCACCGAAATTTGAAAGACGGTCGACGACAGTCACTTGCAAGCCTTCGCATATGGCTGCGTAAGCCGTTGAAAGTCCAATTATACCGCCACCAACAATGACGATCTTTTTACAAGAATTTGCAACCATGCGATTCTTTATTAAATGCGAGTTTCGAGTTGAAAAAGAGGTATTCTAAACGAAGTTCGCAAACTCTAAAACCGAACAAGTCACCCAATCGCTATTTGGCTACCTTTTCCGGGGCGCGATCGATGCGTCCAAAGAGATGGCCACCCACATCGTCATGCTTCCAGGTTCCAGCATATTTTTTGTCGTGAAAAACGACCCTGGCAGAAAAAGTTCCTAAACCTGGCAACGAAACCGAATCCATCACCATCACAGGAGTTTTGCCTATCCATTCCACGTTGATTTCAACGGGCAACTCAATATCCTTGACGCCGTACTTGATGCGGGTCACGATTTCCCAAAGGCTGTCGTAACCATCCAGCTTACGAGCGCTCTTTATCTCGTATCTCTCTTCGTTCAGTTTGTCGAGCGGCTTTCCGTCCACCGTAAAAACACCTGTGAGCACTGCTCCAGATAGGTATTTCGAGAAGTCCTCAATCGGTGGTTTGTTCAAAGACTTTGGTTCTTGTGCAAATCCAACGCCTAGGTAAGCAGCAATCGCCAATCCGGCGACAACCAAAATCAAGCCCGAACGTGAGCTAGTGTCAAAGCGGTTTATCATGAGTTTTCTCCCTTAGGTAAGTATTGAAAAAAGAAATGCGCTGTATCTGCCTGTACCTTAAACGCTTAAATGTTTTTGAGAAATTGGACGGCCTGAGAAATCTCGTCGAGTGGATTGTGAGCGTTGTCTCTTTCGACGACGAAGTAACCAGGATAGTGGAATTCCTCCAGGATTGCGACTATTTCTGGAAACTCAGCCATGCCTCTGCCTAACGGAACTTCTGTCCCCCGACCGCGTGCTTTGTCTTTAACTCCATCTTTGGCATGCACCAGCATTACGTGCTTGGCAATGGTTTGTAAATGATCGAGATCGAACCCATTGACCAGAAGGTTTCCTGGATTGAGAGTGATGCCAACGCTACCATCTGGAAGAGAATCGATCAGCATTGCAAGTCGAGAGAGTGGCTCTGCACCCGTTTCGCAGCCTAGAAACGCCCCAATCCGATGGCTGTATGCGCCGAGGTCGCTTAAAACCGTGCGCATGAGTTGAAACGATGGAGCGTCCGTCGATTCAGGAATCGCACCGACGTGGTTTACGACGACATTGGCACCAAGGTCATGCGCCATTTTCATAGCAGCTTTCGTACCATCGATACGACGCTCTAATTCCTCCTCACACTCGTAGCCCCGGCGCGTGGGGTATCTGACCGCTGCAACTCGCAAATTCAGATCTTCTAGCAATTTCCGAACTTGTCGGAGTGCCGTGCCGACTAATACCGAGGGCTTCATTTCGTAGCGAGCATCAATTTCGATTGCGTCGGCACCCATGCGCGCTGCTGCGTGCAAAGCTTCCTTAAACGGCAACTTCAATCCTGTGAGTTGAACACCTACACGCAGACCAGGCAAAATGCGACCTCTATTAAAAGCGTTTGGCCGATCCCTAAAGGGCACAGCTCTTTTCCTCGGGCTCATTCTATACGGCTGGGGCGTTGCGTCTACGCATGCCGTCGACAACTCCGCAAAGGAGATCATCGCGGAGTGAGATTTCGGGGGCAAAGAAGACGTTCACCGGGATGGTTGGCCTGACGCTTGGACTCGCCGAACCGGGAGAGACTATCCTAAATTCGTGCCTGTTGCAATCTATCAGAACGCAGGCTCTAAGGAAGAACTTACCGAAATGGAGATCCTTCCCATATTTTCTTCACAATGCTACCTCGCATGGCAACAAGGCAAATAGCCGTGGCGGGTCATACCAGAGAAGGTGCCACCCGCCATCGATCAGTTGCTGCAACGCTCCCTATTGATCCCCTACCTTCGAACTCAAATGGACGGTGGGGCGGTTGAGGTGTTGTCACCTGCGGTCCCAGTCGATATCCATTCAGTCTACTTTATGACTGCGTTGATCCTGTGCGATTCTGGCGACTTTGACGCAAGCACAAAGCTTCGATTTCTTGACGCCGGTCAAAAGTCTCTCTTTGAAATGCCGACCAAAGCCTTTTCTGGAAAAACGGGATGGAAATCGGCCTTTACGGATACCCAGTATCCGTTTCGTGACGATATCGCATTCGTGCAAGTCGTCATTCAGTTTCAGCCGAGGTCGATAAAGGCATACCGAGGCGAATTTGGCTTTGATGCCATCCGTATTTTTCGGACTCCTAGGATTAATCTAAGCGTTGACAAGCCACTTCCATATTACCGAATTGGGGGAAGAGGTAGTTGCGCGATGTAACGCAAGCGGCATGACCAGTGATCAATCGTCTATTACATTGGTTTTGACTGATCATACGGGAAAAGAAGTATCCTCAGCGAACCAGTCCTTCGTCCGGCACGACGCCCAACGGACTCACTATGTATCGAAACGGCATACGTTAACAAAAACCAGTGACAAAACCTACTGGGACGGAAGCTGCGAATGGCGTTTGCCAATCCTGCAATGCGTTATGCGCGTGGCTCAACACACTCGAATTTGGATCGACGGCTGAAACAGGCCTTGGACTTTTCATTGTCTAAAATTCATTGAATGCAATGGTGGGGAACTATCCGGACGCTCCACCGTTCAATGCCCGTTGGTGAACTGCCTGAACGTTGCTAAAGATTGCATCGGTTTGAGGAACCTTCTTGATTGGAAGGACTTTTCGAACCGGACGTAGAGAGTAACGGCATAGCGATTCCAACCAAACAGCGTTTCCGCTTTGCGGGGTTTGCCCTCTACATACTCCTTGGTGACAACAGCTTGAAAGACTCTACGCGGAAACCCATTTAGTCCTTTTGCAGTACGTCGAATTGAGTCCACGACGGACCGGGGGAGTAGACCTTCCATGACGGCTCCAAGAAAAGCTGAGCCCCCCTCACCAAAGAACAAAGACCATCATTATGATTTCATGAACGCATGCTGAGTAAATAGGGCCTTCCGCCACAAACGGAAGCGACCAGCATCCTAACCAGTGCGCTAAAGCAATTCGAAAAACGCCAGCGATATGAAAATCCACGATTCGAAACGACATTTAGCATTGCGGACAGATCCATTGTATCGCTAGCATTTCTCGAACTGCTTTGGGTTCGTTGGTACGTTTTTATTGGCCGGTTGCCTTACGTCGGCAAAAAGCCGTACGACAACGATTTTACAGGGCCTCCGCCACCTACTCGAATAGCTGCGCTCTCGCTTCATCAATGGCCTTCTTTTCTTTAGGCGAGCGGCGGCCTGAAAACTAACTGAAAGGGTCCGTTCGATTTGACAAGCATTCCTACTCGTACTCAATGACAAGCGATCGACTAGCAACGGTCTTTAGTTTTATGGCTTTTTTGCCCAAGAAAGATCTTGGGCAGCGTGGACTAGAATCCGGCAGTGCTCCTTGGGGGCTTGCCCCCAAACCCCCAGGATTTCCTAAGGCATGGACTCGGAAAATCATCTTTTATTCTATCGCTTTTTTGCTCCAATAGCAGCGTAGGGTGAAACGGACCAAGGCTCTGTGGGAAGACATCGACAGCGTGTCGTCTTACCGCGACACGCTCATTTTGATTCCCAAACTTGATCCGTCTTAATGAGGTAGTTCAGTCTAGGGTTGAACTTCCTCATGCAAGCGACGCCGATCAATTTTGTAGAAATTGTTTTCAAGTCGATTCTTCCTACTACTACCATCGTCGCTATTATCGGAGACACTGGCGTCATCGGCGGCTGTAGGTTGGGCCTCGAGCTGAATTGGAGTCTGGTCCGCTTCTTTTCCGTTTTGAACGTTAGCTGACTATTTGGACTGGGGTGGCGATTTCTTTAAAAAAGATCCTAACGAATGCAAGTGAAGCGATCGATTGCGTTGATTAGGGACGCTAGCCCGGATTATTCACTAGCCGCAGGGCGATTGCTTTAAGCCAATTTATGCGTGGATGCGATACCGCATGTACCATAGAAGGCATGCGATCGTCTTTGCGTCTGTAATCTTTTTGTTTCTAAACAAAGCATCGATTTCGGGCCAGGACAGAATGGTGTTGTCTATTTGTTCGCCAGCTTCACGAGCGGAGCTACCTAGCGTGAGACCCTCGGCAACATAGAAATGCATTTTTTCGTCTAGAATCCCCGGCGACATGGCTAGTGTATGAATGTGCGTCATTCGCTCGGCTCGATATCCAGTTTCTTCCTGAAGCTCTAAATGAGCGGTCTCCAGTGGGGTTAGAGATTTGTCCAGTGTTCCTGCTGGCAATTCCAGATGCAAACGATTTATGGCAACGCGATATGTCCGGATCAAGCAAACGAGATCGATGGCCACTAAGGGCAGGATTACAACTGCACCTGGGTGGCGAACAATATTGCGAACCAAAAAGGTGCCGTCGGGAAGGGTTTCCTCGATCTCCTCGATAGCGAACCGCTTGGCTTGAAAGATCTTTTTTGGTTGACGACCCGCCATTAGCTAGCAAACCGTTTTGCGTTTCCTTCCTGAACCGACTCTTCTTCATACCGAAACTGCATCAGGAAAGCATCCTCGGGAGTATCTTCATAGAACGATTTAAGGACACCGGTCGCCCGAAACCCAAGCTGACGGAAGAATAATTGAGCAGGTAAGTTGGTCTCGCGCACCTCCAATACAATTCGGTTTCGTCGTTGGTAGGCTAGTTTGGAAACTAGCTTTTCTACCATAGCGGTACCGACTGATTGTCTTCTGAATTCTGGATGGATCGCGAATGACAGAATGTGAATGCGAGTTTTGTGCAGTTCGTAGATCATGAACCCTGCGACTTCTTCGTTTCTCTCCGCCACCATTCCGATGCAGTCTCTTTGTCGAAGGCAACGAATAAATTCATCCTCTGTCCACGGAAACTCGAAGCTTTGCCCCTCGATTGCGAGGACGGATGCCATATCGCGGCGAATCATCCAGCGGATATGGACGCAGGATTGATCGGATTCGATACTGGTCATTGAGAAACCTTCCTTCCAAGAACGATCATATTTTATTAATTCGTTTCATTGCCGTTCTTCCTTGAACCGGCCTCACGGGACGGTATCAAAGCCTGACTTCGAAACCTAGATGGGTTTTGGAAATATCAAAATCTTCTACGTTATGTCTTCGATGCCCAAGATAGACACCTGGTATTTGCAAAAGCAGACGGTGCTTAATAAGTAAGCATCCTCCGGCGACCCCCTCCACTGCGGCAATGCCTGCATTTTAGGCATTGCTATCTAAAGCAACTTAAGTCCTTGATGGCATTCGGTTTGCGGTGCAGGCATTGACAGCTAATCCATTATTCCGCCAATTGCCGTCGGGAACTTGTTTGAATCCCATGCAAGCTAACCGTTCGCGAAGGATGCAGGTGAATGGTTAGGTGATTTAGCTGCACCCAACATCTAGCCAAAAATTCTCAAAGAACTGGAAAATCAATCGATGAATTTCGAAAATAATTCTTCTGAACCCCAATCTGACAATCAATGGTTGAATCCAACCGACGCAAAGCCAATTTCAAAGGCCACTTCGACGCGCATTCGCGTCAAGGCTGCAGATGAAGCTGGAGAAAAGCTCGCTGCGGAAATGAAGGTCTTTCATTCGGTGGCGGATGAGTTGAAAGTTAAGCGGGATATTTCGCATTCAACGGAAATGAAGCGAAAATTGGTTTTCGAGACTGCTACGGAGCTTTTTGGCGTAGCGCCAACGTGGACAGCGTTCTATCGAGAAACGCTCGGAGGGAGTGGTGTTGCACGAGCTCTGTTCGTGGACTCGGATGAGGCTCGCGAGTACGAACGCAGCGATGAGCACTCCAAGATTCTTGAGATGCTGACGGTTCTTCGCTCTCGCGACCTACCAGAAAACGACCCGCACGAACAGCAACGCATGATTACAGTGAGAATCCCGAAGAGCCTGCACGATGCTATTTGTGATGAAGCCAACGAGTTGTCTGTTAGCGTAAATAAGCTTTGCATTTCAAGGCTTCTTCAAAAAGTAGACCCGGCCATGATTCCCTCATCGTCCCAAAAACGTCGCGGACGGCGACCGGGTTCAGCTGGTGCGAACCTTGCAGCGACGCAGGAAGTCGCGACGTTGGGGGAATCCGAGATAGCTTAGCATCACGCGATTTTGTGCTACTGGAGTTCGATACGAAACCGAGACGCGTTTCAAAACCGTGACGATACCTCGGAGAGTAAAAAAACGGTATACTTTCGTATGCCTGGGAGGGGATGCGATCGCTTTGCGTTATCGCAAAGAGGAAAGTCCGGGCTCCATAGAGCAAGGTGGTCGATAACGTCGACCGGTCGAAAGACTAGGGAAAGTGCAACAGAAAGCAAACCGCTGAGTTGGCTCAGTAAGGGTGAAACGGTGGGGTAAGAGCCCACCAGAGTTCAAGGTGACTTGAACTGCTAGGTAAACCCCACCTGGAGCAAGAACAAACAGAACGCCATGTCGCCGTTGGGTTTCGACTCACCGGTGCATAGGCTGCGGCTCGCAGTTTCGTGCGTTCGGGTTGATCGCTCGACGCCACAGGCAACTGTGGTGCTAGATAAATGATCGCAGCGCGAAAGCGAACAGAACCCGGCTTACGAACCTCCCAGGCTTTTTTTCGGCGATCTTTTTATTTTCGTGATCCGGATGGGCAATCGCCCCGGGCCTAAATTCGCTGGCGTATTCACCTAATACGAAGCCCGAGGACAGCGAGAATTGTTTAAAGTGAGTGCCATTTGGGCGCTAGCCCACATCTCAAGCAAAAAAAGGTGCCACCTCCGTTTGTTAAAGGTGCCACCTCTTAAGACGGCTGTATTGGCGTCAACCACAAAAAAAGCCAACCTTTTGGGTTGGCTTTTTTGCTCAAAATACATCGTCGGCGCGGATTAACGGGCAACTTCTGAATCGAATAACTGCGATTCTGAGCTAACCATTCGTGCCGTGTGTTCGCTAGTCAAATTCGTTGCGACCCAGGAAACATAACCAAAATCCGCATCGCTCAATCGAGAAAGCGATACCGTTGTAAACTTTCCATTTTCCTTCAGCAATTTAATCTTGTCGACATAGATGACAGCCAATCTTGCTTTGACTTGGTAGGCGCCGCTGTTGTCAACCCATTGACGGATTTCAGCTCCCTTGAATTCAGAGGGGGGAGCGAATTTTCCAATTCCAAAGAGAGCATCCAATTCGTCAACGGGTTCTTTAGCTTTTGCTGGCTCCTCGAGCACAGGCTCAGGAGTCAATGACTCAGAATCCAATGGTTTTTCCGCCCTCGACGACGTACCGAACACGCTGTCAATAAACGCTCCATCCGCGGCTTGCACTTCATTCGAGGTTTCCTGCGATACGTTTTGTTCTGTGGCAATCGGCTTTCCAAACAATTCGTCGATCGCTGGCACGTCTGGCGTGTCTGACTTTGGTTCGGTTCCGAACAAGTCATCAGCAGGCGTATCTTGCTTTAATGATGTTGATTCTGCCTCTGCTTTAGGGGCAGGGTCTGTTTCAAACAAGTCATCCAAGGCTGTCTTTGCAGGGCTCGCTGGTTCGTCAGCAGGTTTGGCAGCAGCAGGAGCTTCTCCGAAAATATCGTCAGCAGGTTTGGCAGTTGCAGGAGCTTCTCCGAAAATATCGTCAGCAGGTTTCGTCGCCGCAGGAGCTTCTCCGAACGGGTTCTCTACCGCTTTTTTTGTTTCTTCAACGATCGGTGCTGGCTCAGTAACGACAGGAATTGGCTGTTCAATAATAGGCGTTGGCGGAGCAACATCAGCCGCTGGCTGTTCTGCAACAGGCGTTGGCGGGGCAACAACAGGCGCTGGCTGTTCTGCAATAGGCGTTGGCGGGGCAACAACAGGCGCTGGATCGGCAACAACAGGGTCAGGCGCCAAAACCTTTTGTGGAACAATATTCGGGGTTTCCACAACCGGGACTGGTTGAGGAGCTTTTGGAGCTTCAGGGACAGGCTTTGGCTCAGTTACTCCTTGACTCGGCGGCACAGCCTTTTCTGCACCACCGTCACAAGTGTCCGCAGGCATTGAGCAGCATCCGGATGCCGCAGGCATGCTCTGGCACCGTGCAGTCGGCACGACCCAATAGCTTGTCTCGCAAGAGTTTGCTGGCTCGCAGCAATCGAATGTCTGAGATCTGCATGCGTCCCGGTTGAGAAGCCGATCCATCAAACGCCCAGCAGAAACAGGACTAAAGGTGACGAGCGTGCACATCGTTGCAACCATCGCCAATCGAACCCAATACGTGAACGGCTTGGACATAAACCAAACTCCTTTGTAGGGAAACTTGAACGCAGCTATATAAGTGGTACTACCGGCATTTCCGGCGAAACAGCTATTATCGTAATTAACTTGACCGATCCCTGCAAGGAATTTATGCCGACTGGGCGAAACCGACTGCTTCGGCAAAGTGGATCTTCGGAAGATCTCTCTTAGGAATCTGTCCCTCAATCGCTAAATCCTCTAAATTCATGCAAATCGAGGTTCGAAACTCCGACGTTACTGATCTTTCCGCATTTTAATCACTTCCCACCCACCTTCATCGATATGGCCAATAGTTTCCTGAAATCGTTTGTCGGAAGCTGGTCTCTCGAAAGAAAGTGCTTACTTTTCTTAGGTTTGGCACTATTGGCCTCATTGATTCTTGCTTTTTGCGCCGTCCAACTCTTGGCTTCGCAACTCGTGATGGAAACGACGAGACAGTCCGCGCGAGACTACGCCAATGCCGTCATTGGTTGGAAGCACATGTCGACGGACTTCAAAAAATGGGATGCACAGAATTCAGTTGCAATAACACCCTCCGCTGAGCTTGCTCGCACTCTAGACAAAGAATACCGAACGAGTGTTCTAAAGAAACTACGGGTGTATTGGTTGCAGTCGCGTTTTGAATATGAAATCCTTCGACTCGACGACCAATTGGTTCATGAGTCTTTAGATGCACCCGTTGCGGCAGGACAGGATCGCGATCGAATCGAATGGATCCAAGCCAAGCTTGCAGAAAAAGACAGTTTGGAAGCAGCAGAGGCGAAGCAAAATGAGGAAAAGGCGGCCTTAACCGTTTCGCTTCTAGCCGAGCCAAACGTGCCAGCTTCGAATTCCTCCTCGAACAGCGTATTGGCAATTCCATTAACAAGCTCATTAAACCATACCTTTGAGGAAGCGCGCTCAAGCGATTCGTATTATTACTACCATCCGATTGCGTTCGATAAAAAAAACTGCATTGATGAGTGCCATCACAATCTGCCCCCCTCCGTTGCATGGCCAACGACCCCATCGCTCGATCCGTTCCGAGTCATCAAGGTGAAAATGCCCTACCGCGATACACGTGTATGGAGCATGTGGAGTTATGCAGTACTTACCTCGATTGCGATTTGCACTCTGGCGTTGTCGCTATTCTTTATCCATTGGGTTCTCAAACGGTTGGTCATTCGCCCGTTGAGCTACATGAAACAAGTCAGCGAAGACATCACTTGCGGCGACACGAAATTGAGATTTTCAGTCGATACAGAGGATGAATTCCACGAATTGTCCGAATCCTTCAATCGCATGCTTCGTCACATGACAGAAACCCAAGAAAAACTCCAGTCAGTCAACGTAGAAAAGGATCTTCGAGTCGATGAATTGGCGAGAGTGAATTTGCAGCTATTCGAAGCGAACCGACTTAAAGGCGAGTTCCTCGCGAACATGAGCCATGAGCTGCGTACTCCTCTCAATAGCATTTTGGGTTTTAGCGAGGTATTACAAGAATTCGAGTCCCTCACGGATAAGCAGAGGCGCTATGCATCCAACATTCAAAATAGCGGCCGCCTGCTGCTCGACATGATCAACGATATTTTGGACTTGGCTAAAGTCGAGGCCGGAAAAATGGAAGTTCGCCCGACTGAATTTTGCATCCTTTCTGTGATTCACGCACAATGTGAAATCGTTTTGAAAATGGCGGAAGATAAAAATATCGACTTGAGAGTTGACTCTAGCCTATCGGAGATGCGCATTGCGCAGGACCAGGGCAAGGTACAACAAATTCTAACGAACTTGCTCTCTAACGCAATCAAATTTACGCCGGAGGGCGGATTGGTTACGGTCTTCTGCGAATGGCAAAGCGATGATGAATTGGTGCTATCGGTAGCCGATACCGGCGTGGGTGTAGCACCCGGAGATTATGAAATCATTTTCGAAAAATTCAGACAAGCAAGTGGAGTTACTGGGAATGACGGCCTAACTCGTGAACATTCTGGAACCGGTCTCGGACTTTCAATTGTTCGTGAGCTCTGCCGACTTTTGGGTGGCGACATCAGTTTGACGAGTCAACTAGGGTGCGGCAGCACGTTTCGTGTCGTTCTCCCGCGTGTTTATCGGGACACGGCATCCAACCTGAGCTCCAACGGGATCTTGTAGACCTAATGCCTAGTCGCGTACTTTATTTATCGGCCAAAAACGGGATAATGCCGGCCTGAACGGTTTTCCAAATATTGTTTAACCCGCGCAGCGGTTGGCGTCTTGAATGCAGTCGTTCATCGTGTACCATCGGCTGCGCCGGTTAAACATCATCCCCCAACCAAAGTTTCTGCTTCGTCGATGGCAATCACCTACAAAGACAGCGGTGTCGACCTTGAATTGTATGAACAATCGATGCAACGATTGCCTAGGCTCATGCACCGCACTTTTACACCGCGTGTAGTTCGAAACGAAGGCGGATTTGCAGGCCTTTATGCCCTCGACTTCACAAAATCGCTTTTTTCACGCAACTACCAAGATCCGATTTTAGTTTCCGGGACCGACGGCGTCGGCACAAAACTCAAGGTGGCGATCAAGGCAGGGAGGCATTCAACGGTGGGAATCGATTTAGTCGCAATGTGCGTCAATGATGTCCTTTGTACCGGCGCCGAACCCCTGTTTTTTCTCGATTACGTAGCGATGTCGAAAGACAATCCGCCACTTCTTGAATCCATTGTTCAGGGCATTTCCGATGGCTGTATTGAGGCAGAATGCAGTTTGCTCGGTGGTGAAACCGCAATTATGCCCGATCTATACCAAACCGATGACTATGATCTGGCAGGTTTTTGCGTTGGGGTCGTAGAAAAGAAAAATCTAATCACCGGACGCGACATCGCTTCTGGTGACGTGATCCTTGGAGTCAACTCCTCAGGGGTGCATAGCAACGGATTTAGCCTTGTTCGTAAAGCGGTCTTTGAACGCGCGGGGCTCGACGTCAGTAGCTTTGTTCCCGAATTGGGTATGACCGTCGGCGATGCGCTTTTGACCCCCACCTTAATTTATAGCAAATTGACTCGCTCGGTCCTCACTCACTACAAAGTAAAAAATGTGATTCACGGAATCGGCCATATTACCGGTGGAGGACTGCTAGAGAATACGGAACGCATACTACCCCCCAATGTGGACCTAATCTTCGAACGCGGCTCATGGAAAATACTTCCTGTGTTTGATTGGATTGCGAAACTGGGCGAAATCGAACAAAAAGAAATGGATCAAGTGTTCAATATGGGAATCGGACTCGTGCTGATTGTCAGTCCTTACTACGCAGCCCGCATCCAAACCATGATTGAAACTCAAGGTTACAACTGCTGGAACATTGGAATCGCTCAAACGGGAACTGGCAAAAGCCGCTTTTCATCTTGAACGATCCATCCAAACCACCAGCAATATCTTGCGAGCGACTGGTTGTAAGAATGTTTGCTGACGCTCGCGAACGCGTCGGTGCAGAGTTCATAGAGATCGATGCAAACCTGCCGATGACCGTCAAGCAGCTTAAAGAAACGATTGCAAGCCAATTTGAATCGCTGCGATCGTTGGTCGAATTCGGTCGAATCGCGATAGACAATGACTTTGTCTGCGATTCAGAGATAATAGGTAGGATCCAAACTCAATCCGTGATAGCATTGATCCCTCCCGTTAGCGGCGGTTAGAGGTTCTTGTCGCCGACAAATCTAGTACCCTTGTCACATACCCTTGTCACACCGTTCCATTACACCAATCCGTATCGCAGCTATGAGCCAATCTTTGCATCAGCGTTTGTATGAGCAATTGAATGCGATCGTTTTGATCGATTCGCATTCGCATATCGATCCGAATTCTCCGACGTCGACGTCGCTGGCAGATTTGTTGGGCTACCATTATTACACGGAACTTGCTCACTCATCCGGCATGCCCAGACAATTCATCGAGGAACCTGGCATCTCCCCACGTGAAAAAGTCGGACGTCTTTTTGGCCACCTAGGCAACATCAACAACACGGTTCAATGGTCGTGGTTCGTGGAGCTTTCGCAAGAGCTATTCGGATTCCAAGGTGACGAGATCCATAAATCCAACTGGGAGTTGGTTTACGATCTTGCCGAATCCAAAATGCGAGAGGCAAACTGGGAAGACCAAGTGCTCGCGGCCAGCAACGTAGAAAAAGTGTTTTTGACAAACGACTTCGATGATCCGTTGGAAGGCTTTGATACCAATCGATACATTCCGTGCCTCAGGACGGATGACTTGGTGTTCCACTTGGCACAACCGAAAGTTCGCGAGAGGCTTCAATTGGCTACTGGTCAGTCGGTCGGTAGCCTCGCTGACCTAAAGCAATCGCTCGAAGTGCTTTTTTTGCGATTTAAGGCTCGTGGCGCGAGAGCGTGTGCGATTTCCTTGCCACCGTGGTTTAGCCCGAAAGCCTACGGGGACCATAGCAATGTAGCTCAAGTTGCATTGGATGATCTGGTCCAGTGTGGGCCCGACGCATCCGACGCCAACAAGAAAACGATAGCCGAATGGGTCTTTTGGAAGATCGCTGAACTGGCTGACGCGTCCAAGTTGCCGTTTGATCTCATGATAGGCGTTAATAGGCGAGTCTATCCCAACGGAGTATACCAGGGACAGGATTTGTACGATTCGCGTATCTCGATGATTCAGTATGCAGAACTTTTCAACGCATTCCCGAACCTTCCGTTCCCGATTTCGGTCTTGGCGTCGGTGACCAACCAAGAGCTTATCGACTACGCTTGGATTTTCCCGAACGTTTTAACTCATGGACATTGGTGGTACAGCAATACCCCCAACTACATCCGTCACGATCTTCGCGGACGAATTGAAGCGATACCGCGAAACAAACAACTGGGTTATTACAGCGACGCTTACAAACTGGAGTTTATATTGCCGAAGTTTCGTATGTACAAACGCATTCTCGCTGGCATTTTGGCGGAAGATTTTTGTCAAGGACGCGCCTGGTCGGAAGAAAAAGCAATCGCATTGGGCAAGCAAATACTTCGCGGCAATGTCGAGCAAGTTTTTGGTTGTGATCGGGTCGACTGTTCCAAATGACCCTACGGTGCTAGCAGAATGACGCTCGCTTTGCAATTTTCGTGAACCGGCGGGCGCTAGCCCCGGGCCTAAATTGCGCAGCAATATCGTTTGAGACGCAGGCCGAGGTGAACACAGGCTTTCCCCTATCCCTTAGAGAAAAATCGTGAAAAAAGTCGGACTAGTCGGTTGGCGCGGGATGGTTGGTTCCGTGCTCATTCAACGCATGAAGGAAGAAAGAGATTTCGACCATTGCGAACCTGTGTTTTACTCGACATCCAATGCCGGCGGTGCAGGCCCAATGTTCCATGGCATGGATGCTGGCAAACTGCTTTCCGCATCCGATATTAACTCGCTGGCCAAGATGGATGTCATTATCACTTGCCAAGGTGGCGACTATACGAGCGATGCCTATCCAAAACTTAGATCAAAGGGTTGGACTGGCTATTGGATCGACGCAGCGTCATCGCTTCGCATGAAAGACGATGCAATCATCATCCTGGATCCCGTTAACGATCGAGTCATTCGCGATGGATTAGGAAAAGGTATCAAGACCTATGTTGGCGGTAACTGTACGGTCTCGTTGATGTTAATGGCTATGCACGGATTATTCCAAAAGGATCTCGTTCAGTGGATGACCAGCATGACCTATCAAGCGGCATCAGGTGCGGGTGCTCAAAACATGCGAGAGCTGTTGTCGCAAATGGGTGTCGCTCACGGTAGCGTCTCGAATCTACTTGCCGATCCCGCTTCGGCTATTCTCGAAATAGACCGCCAAGTCGCCGCCTCGATCCGGTCAGTGGACTATCCGATCGAACACTTCGGAGCACCCTTGAACGGCAGTTTGATTCCATGGATCGACAAGGACATGGGAGACGGTCAGAGCCGTGAAGAGTGGAAAGGTCGATCTGAGACGAACAAAATTTTGGGACTGGCACCTGATACGATCCCCATCGACGGTCTCTGCGTTAGGGTTGGCGCGATGCGATGTCATAGCCAAGCATTGACGATTAAATTAAAGCAAGACGTGCCCATCGATGAGATCGAAGACATACTCGGCAAAGCCAATCCGTGGGCGAAAGTCATCGCCAACGAAAAGTCCGCATCTATGCAGCAGTTAACGCCAGCGGCGGTGACTGGAGGGCTCGTTTGTCCTGTTGGCCGCATTCGCAAGCTCGCGCTGGACCCAACCCAACCGGGGCACTATTTAACTGCTTTTACTGTTGGTGATCAGTTGTTATGGGGAGCCGCCGAACCATTGCGCCGGATGCTGCGGATTCTGCTAGACACGTAGGACAGCCGGACCTACGTGTTAACTTCGAAGTAATTCGATGAGGTCCTTAGTGGATAATTTAGCGGCGGAGTGTGTGCCGTCCAGGATTCCGGCTACAAGATCGCGTTTCGTTTCGTGCAGTTTGAGAATCTCTTCCTCGATGGTATCCTTTGCAACAATTCGGTAAACCATGACCGGCTTGTCTTGACCAATGCGGTGAGCACGGTCCGTAGCTTGATCCTCCACGGCAGGATTCCACCATGGATCCATGTGAATCACATAGTCAGCAGCCGTTAAATTCAAGCCTGTTCCTCCCGCCTTGAGCGAAATCAAGAATGCAGTCGCTTCGCCATTTTGAAACTTGTCGACTTCCTGTTGCCGCGATGCTGCGGGTGTTGAACCGTCTAGATACTGGTACGTTAGTTTCTCGGCGTCCATCATTTCACGAATCAGCGACAAATGCTTGACGAATTGGCTAAAGACTAGTACGCGGTGCCCTTCCTCTCGCAATTGCAGCAACGTCTCCGAGAGCTGCGTCAATTTTGCAGACCCCTCGGTCCAGGTGTCGTGAACCATTCTTGGGTGACAAGCGATCTGGCGAAGCCGAGTTAGCAGGGCTAAGATCCGGAATCGTTGATCTTGGATATCGTTCAACTTGGCAATCGAGTCCGCTTCTCCGATTGCAGACATCCGAACCTTTTCGTAAATCGCGCGTTCCGCAGGCGACAATTCAACGACCAAGTTCATTTCGGTCCTAGCCGGCAAGTCCTTGAGCACTTCGGCTTTCGTTCTTCGAAGAATGAAAGGGGTTAGTCGAGTGCGTAGTGCAGTCCGCCGGTCGTTGTCATTTTCCTTTTCGATCGGGCCCGCAAAGCGATTGCGGAATTGATCCCAGCCGCCCAGTACACCGGGCGATACCACATGAAAAAGACTCCATAGTTCTCCCAAATGATTTTCGACAGGCGTGCCTGTTAGTGCGACGGTCCATTTGGAGGGGATAGTCGATATGGCGATTGACGTTTTGCTACGACTGTTCTTGATCGCTTGGGCTTCGTCTAAGACCAATGTGGCCCAATCGACTTTAGCTAGTTTTTCGGAATCGCGCAAAGCCAAGCCATAACTACAAACCACAATTTGGTTTGGGCCAACATTATCGAGGAAATCCGATCGATCGGTTTCCCGATAAAGCGACGAAGATAACTGCGGAGCGAACTTGTCGATCTCTCGCATCCAATTGAATCCGACGGAGGTGGGAGCAATTACCAACGCCGGTCCCTCTTGGGCTCTGTCGAGCATAACGGCAAGTGTTTGTATGGTTTTACCAAGGCCCATATCGTCTGCAAGAATACCCCCGACGCCCCATTCGGCCAGTCGACGAAGCCATTTGAACCCCTCAAGTTGGTAATCGCGGAGCGTCGCGGTAAGTCCCCTCGGCAATTCCGGTTCGAGCTTTTCCGAGCGTTCTAGGCGTTGCAAACATTCATTCCAAGCCCGGCTTGCGTCGAATTGAAAATGCTCTTGTGCAGTTCGCAATGCATGGGCAGAGGTCTTGTCGAAACGAAGCGTACCTCGCTCTTGATTCACCGAGTCGTCAAGCTGGCGAAGGCTCTTGCGAAGCTTTTCTGAAATGCGAGCCCAGCCAGCGTCTCCAACTCGAACAAAGTCCCCTTGCATGCTCGTTGCACTTGCCTCTCGAAGGCTTTGCATGAGAGTCGCGATATCGAGCGTTTCTTCGCCAAATTTGCATTCGCCCGTCAGATTGAACCAATCCCGTTTTTGAGAAACACCAACACGAACATTGCTCGCAGAAACCGTCCCGAGTACTTTGATTGGTTTTTCCGAGGCTTTATCCCAAAGAACCTCTATATCATCCCCGGTTGTCTGAAGGACTTCGATCATGTTGAAGGCGGTTGAGAAATCATCGAGCGTGCCTTCGTACCCCTTGTCAGGTAGCCCCAATCGTTTGGTCAAATCCGTAGCCATGGCCTCTTCGACAGCGACCTGCCGAACGAGTTGTATCCGTTTGTCTTTAATATTGCTCGCATGAATCATGATTCCATCGCATGGCTTGTGCAGCTTGCCAAGCGAATCGCGAACCCGAATCCCATAGTCCAGAGCACCATCTTTGCGAGAGCGCAGTATTATGGTGGGAGTAACCAGTTCTGGCACTATTTCACCTCCGACGGCCTCTGGCAATCGTAGGCTCAAGATCTTTTGAAGTTTCTTGGCCCGCTCCAAGATCGCTTGCTCGTGCTTTTCTGAAATGGGTGGCAACCGTAGCAGTTCGCAAACCATCTCGAATTGCGATTCCAAACCGCGAATAGTAGTGATGCGATTCAGATCCACTGATGCTGAAACCAGGTATCCGCCAACCACGATCGTCGTGTCTTGTTTGCCATCCGTTTCCAAACGAAACTGATAGCCTTCTTTTTTCTTGACAAGTCCAACGATTCCATTGCCTGTCATAATCGTCGCCGGCTCGCCGTTGAGCTGAACATTAGGCTCACCAATAAGTTGATACAACGCTTCGCCTGCTGGCAAGGAGAAACTCGAGGAGTAATAGTCGGAACTACTCTTCACCAAGCTTCGGACGCGTTCATCTGCGGGTGAAAGTAGTATATCGGATTGGAACAGAGTGCTCAGCTTTGTCTTTTTGCCTTTATTGAATCCTCCCCGCTTCTTGGCGGTTTGCAGGATTAGCTCCATTCGCATGCCGCTCGGCGACACCTCGAAATTCCAAGCAACGCGAGAAGGTTCGCGTTCAATGGCTGGTGCCAATTCCTCGATACCTGTCGGCGTGTGAAGTTCCGATTGGGCAATTCGGTCAAGGACCGAAAGGAGTTGCAAGCTATTGTCAAAAGCAAAGAGAGACATATCCTGTTTGCCAGGATCCAGTTTATCGCCGCCGATTTGCCGTGCTAAGTCAGAATCCAGGTTGTTCAGATCGCCGAGGATGTATTGTACGAAATGGAAACTGTGTTCACAGGCATACCTACCTTGGGATGACGCACAACTGCAGCCCGCTAGCGATCCATCGCTTTCTCGATTAGCAAACAAGTTGAACGATTCCGTCCTGGATTTATACGTGCCTACGATCATGCCGTTGGCATATACCTTGGTGATGTCCAATGTGGCTGAAAAGGAGCGATCGTAGCTTCTCGACGACTTTGGAAACCTATTCGAAAGTCGAACGAAACTATCTCGCCACTCACGTACCTTGTTTTGTTTCGGGGGACTTGGGCTTGGTAACATCGCCTCCTTGATCAAAGCGGAAATATCGGCAATCGATGGCCGATTATCTAACTTGCCCGACATGAGAGAACGCAAAAGTTCGGCTGTAGAGAGTTGTCGACTTGGTCTATTCCGACTCGCCATATTCAGAAGCCTTTCCGAAGCGTTATCACCCATGGATTACCCTGTAAAAGTGTGGAATTGTAGCAAATTTTTTTGCAGGTAGTTGGGGCCAGTGCTGGGCTGTTAAAAAGTTGGTATTGTTGCTATTCCTCGCTGTGTTCGCTAGCAATCGCAAATTGCCGTTCGTCTTGTATTTCGACCCCCTTTTTGTTATCCGAGATAGCGATGGATAAATGAATGCGCGATAGCAAAATGCGGTGACAGATTTATGGAAACTCGAATCGGTATTTTTGGCGGCTCGTTTGATCCGATTCACATGGGACACCTGCTTTTGGCAGAGCTTTGTTGTGAATCGTTAGAACTAGATCAAGTTCGTTTTTTGGTCGCCAACGTTTCACCTTTTAAGACAGATAGGCAGCCCTCTAATAGCAAAGACCGTGCGGAAATGGTCAGGCTCGCCATCGGAGGAAACCCGAAGTTTGAGATCGACACTCGCGAAATCGACCGAGGAGGCATTAGTTTTACGATCGACTCGGTTCGCGCAATCGACGCAGAGTTTCCCGATTCGAAGCTGTTTTTGTTGATGGGCGCGGATGCAATCGAAGAGATTGCCAATTGGCGAGAGCCGGGTGAGCTTTTCGAGTTGGCTACTCCCTGTGTCATTTCCAGGGGTGGAGTTGGCGAACCGCACTGGGATGTGCTGAAGCCATATATCGATGCTATGCGGCTCAGTGAAATTATCAATGCGAAAGTAACAGGACCGCAGATCGAAGTCAGCTCCTTTGATTTGAGGGAGCGGATCAAACGAGGCAAGAGCGCTCGTTACCAAATTCCGCCAGCAGTCGAGATTTTCATTCGTGAGCAACGATTGTACCGTTAGTCATTGGACGTTATCAAAATGGCATTCCCGTTGCGATTTCGTGAACCGGTGGGCGCTAGCCCCGGGCCTGAATTCGGCAACTATGTCGCTAGATATTCAGTCCGAGCGGCAGGCGTCCGCTGCGGTTACGCGGCAGGCTATTTCATACCATCGATTTCTGCAATGAGTTGGTCGATCCCGATGCCGTAGCGTTCGAGAACCGATGCGAGGATGCCGCCTACATGCTCGCAGCGTCCGCGTCGGGTTGAGGTGGATGTTGTGTAAGTAGGGACGGTAGTTGCCGGGCTTTTGCCGTTTGCAGGCTGGACCAGACTCTTGACTGCAGATAAAGCGATTGGTGTTTTGGCAATCACTAGATTCGCGTCGATTCCGTCCCAGTCGAAGGCCTGTTGAACGTAGTGGGATGTATTTGGAGATGTTGTAGTTGCCATAATCCAGTTCTCGCGTGTTCTTTTTCGTGCGTTTGGTGTACTTGGCATGTTCCAAGCTCAAATTCAACTGTTTGTATTTTCGCCATGCTCTGGACACGTCTGGTCAACCCCTTTTTGGACTTCAAAAAAATCCTGTAAAAAAGTTGGGTACCCCAATAGGCTTCAGAAATTCGATACCATACGTACTTCGATAATTGGCACACCTCCCACCGCAAGGAACTTTGGTCTATGGCTCTCCAGTGGATCTCTGGCACAATTGCACGCAAGCATGTTTGGTCTGAAGGGTTGTTCACCCTGTCAATCCGTTGTCCAGGTGTTGGACAATTTGAGTCAGGACAGTTCTTGCAAGTAGGCATGCAATTGCCTGACAAACACTTGCACCGCCCCTATTCAGTCGCTTCGCCTCACTGCGATACACTCGAGTTTTTTATTGTGCGAGTCGATGACGGAGAGTTGACACCTCGCCTATGGGCGCTAAACGAAGGCGATTCTATCGATGTGTCCGCCAAAGCCACTGGTGGTTTTACGCTATCGCATACCCCGGAGGCGGAAACCATTTGGCTGTTGGCGACCGGTACTGGACTAGCTCCCTACATAGCCATGATGCGAGAGGAAACCATTTGGCAACGTCACAAGAACATCGTCTTGGTTCATGGCGTCCGCTTCGCCACAGATCTTGCCTATCAAGAGGAACTGGAGCAAATCCAAGCTCGTTTCGGAAGGCGATTCCACTCGATTCCCGTCATTTCGCGAGCGGAGGTACCGGGAGCACTTTCGGGAAGAATCACGACTGCGATCGAGAACGGCACTTTGGAAAGCACAGCAGAAAACTCGCTCGCGCCATCCAATAGTGTCGTGATGATGTGTGGCAACCCTCAAATGCTCGACGATGTCGAGGCACTTTTGAAAGACCGGGGCATGAACCGACACAAGAAGGCTGTACCAGGGCACGTCGTTGTTGAACGCTATTGGTAGCGGGGTTTGTTTTTTCGTTTTTTCATCGTCTCGTGAACCGGCGGGCGCTAGCCTCGGGCCTGCGATTAGCACCGCAAGGTGCATTGATTCTGCTCTGCGTAAACTGAGTATTTCGTTAGACTAATTCGTGTGCGAAGTTCGAATTGGGACGTCATCTTCACTACTAGTAGTCACAATGTAGAATGCAATTTCTTTCTGGCTGAATCCAAAATATCTCAAAATCGAAGTCAAACATGAAACTTGTCGAACTAAGCTCGCCCAAAATTGGTGCTATCTCCAGATCAACACCAGTGGTTATCCCAATTGCCGCTATTGAACAGCATGGCGATCACTTGCCGGTTTGGACCGATAGCCTGTTGCTTGGCGAAATCGTGGAACGCGTGGAGAAAAAGCTTCGCAAGCAAATCCTGGTCGCTCCACTAATGTGGCTCGGAAACTCGGATCATCATTTGGATTTCGTTGGGACAATCTCCGCCTCGAGTCGAACGTATCTGGATATGCTCAACGACATGGTGGAAAATTTCCTTTCGTATGGATTCACACGAATCGTGCTCCTCAACGGTCATGGCGGAAACGATGTTCCGGCCAAACAAGCGCTCTTCGAAGTGCGGCAGCGGAATCGTGTCCGCAAAGACCTTTTGCTTTTGCTGGCTACCTATTGGGGACTGGGTACCGAACCCTGGAAAGTGGATCCGCAGATCGAACAGCGAGATATGGGGCACGCATGCGAATGGGAAACGTCCATGGTGCTAGCACATCGCCCAGAGTTGGTTGGTGACTACAAGAACGCCCCAGTCATCGAACCTGGCGATGCGTTCCGACCCGCCAATCGCGCTTGGACGACTAAAGACCGGAGCAGTATCGGCCACATCGGTTGGCCGCATTTAGCTAGCAAAGAAAAAGGAGACGTCTTATTCGACGCTTTCTCAACCGATGTTCAGCGGTGGCTTCAGGAAGTGATTGATTGGGATGGCAATTCGTGGGACGGAACCAGACGGCTCGGATTTCCGATTTGAATCTCGGTAACACGGTCTACCGAATTTGAAACAGCTTTCTTAACGCAGAAACCAAGGTGTCACGTTGTTCGGTTTGAGCGACTTCACGAATAGACTGCAAAGGTGAATGGAGCATCTTGTTGATCAATCGATCAAAGGCTGCGACGATCTCCTCGTGCATTTCAGGCGTTGTTGTCGCCATCACTTGCTTGCCTAGCAGTCGAACCAATTCCGACTGTTTCATTTGCTCCACTTGTTCGCGCAGTGCACGGATGGTTGCGCCAGAAGATCGATGGTTCCAATCGCCGAGCAATCTATCCGATTCTTCTCGAATGATTTTCTGCGCTTTTGGCAATTGCTGTTCACGAAAGGATCGATTGCGATCGCAAACCGCCTGAAGATCATCCACGGAATAGAGATACACACCCGGCATTCGGCCTATGCCAGACTCGAAATCGCGAGGGACTGCTAAGTCGAGGATTAGCAGGGTTCCTTTGCTTCGAGCTGAAGCAATAGTCCTGTATCTACTTTCGGTCATAATCGGTTGAGCAGCACCTGTTGTACTGACCACGAGATCGGCATCTGCCAGCAGCGAGTCGAGAGATTCCCAAGGCATGGCTTTGATCGCGAATTTTTCGGCGACGGCGGTCGCTTTGTCAGTCGAACGATTGACGATTGTAATCTTGGTTGCACCCGCAGTCTTGAGATATTGCAATGTTTCGACCCCCATCTCGCCACTACCAATGACAACGATTTGCTTGTCGTCAAAGCGTTCGAAAAACTCAGATGCTATTTCGCTGACAGCCACGCTGGGAACACTGATGCGTCGGCGATGCAGTTCGGTTTCATTGGTGACGCGTTTGGCTACTTGATTGGCATGCTGAAAAGCAGCGTGCATGGTAGGGCCAGCGAATCCGCCTCTGGTCGCACGGGCATACGCTTCATTTACCTGGGACGCGATTTGCGTTTCGCCTAAAACCATTGAATCGATGCTGCTGGCTACACAGAACAAGTGGTCAATCGCTGGTTTGGATTCCAATTTCAGAAAATGCGGATCGAAATCAAGCGTCGATTCATTGTGAAATCCAGTCACGAATGCCACTAACTCGGCGGTTGTAGGCAATTCGATCTCACTTGGGCTACCAACATAAAGTTCGACCCGGTTGCAGGTGTTGAGCAAAACGCATTCGCAGTCAGTAAACCTTCTCCGAAACGCTAAAAGTGCCTCGCCACACTGTTCATCGGTGAACGATAGTCGTTCACGAATCGCGAGCGGCATTGAGTGATGGCTGCAGCCAACCATTCGAAATTTCACCCGACACCCCCATTGTTTGGTCGGGTCTTTAATAAGTCTGGCGCCCTACTATTACTGTCGCTTTTTCCATGTGGTGCACTGACAACGAGGTAAAGAGCAATGATAACGATCACAAAAGAAAGTATATTCATCCAGGCGGTGAAGTGCCCGCGGCCTCGTTTGGCGAAGTACCGTTGTATTGCAGTGGCGATCGCAAGCCATAAGAAAAGCCCGCCTGAAAACAGGATCCCTCGATCCGTCCAATTAACCTGACCGTCTTGGACCAAATTCATTATTACGCCCGAGACCACACCAAAGCCAATCGAGCCTGCACTGCATAGCAAGCAATAACTTCCAAGTGTCTGTAAGTACTCTAACGATGGCAATCGCAGGACCCCTTGGTTGGCCCGTTTGGTCTTGAGTCGCCATTCTTGGATCAAATACATTATCGCCATAGCAAAGCCTAGCGATACGAGCATCGTCCCTAGTGTCATCGATATTCCGTGAACGATTCGCCAAAGGCTAGCTGACGAGGCGTGGTTCATCGGTTTGCTAGGAATGGAGATAGATCCACCAATAATCGCTAATAGCATCGGCAACACGAACAATCCGATCCAGCTCTCACTGCGTCGTAAAAGCAGCCATACATAGGCAATCGCCAACGCCCAAGCACAAAGGATGCCCCAATCGTGCCATGAAAACGCCAATTGCCAAGATTGATTGGAAACTGCAGACAGGAAAACGCGGTCCAGGAGATACAACGTGTGTGTCATTAGCCCGATTGCTGTCGTCGCAACGAGCAACTTCATAAGCCACGATTTACCCCTCGGCGACATGCCTGCCCAGCGCCCCATCTCGAGGCAAAGCACCAACGCATACGCGACTAAAAAACATGTTGCGTTCGGCATCGACTGCGTCTAAGCCTCCTTGGGAATTCGCGACAAAACAAAAAGCCTCATTCGTGGAAACAACAACGAGGCTTGGAATTATATTATTTGCGAAAGGATTCTTGCGATAAGACGCTAGTGAATAAATCTGCCTTCGGTCAAAAACGATTAATCTTCTTCGTCATCATCTTCTTCTTCTTCGTCATCGTCATCGTCCCAGTCGT
>CAMDKL010000089.1 GCA_945900945.1 Pirellula staleyi DSM 6068 | reverse complement strand
TGTGATCTCTGTCAGATCACAGGCGAGACGCCTGCGCCACGGGTGCTAGCGACTACGGCTCAATTTGTAACCAAACGGCGTTTTTTGATCATCCCTCGAATTTACTCAGGAGAAGTAATATGCTGCGAACCGTTTCCTTGGCCCATTGGTGCATTGTGTCAGTACTGATTGCAGGAATCACTGGATGCGGAGGTTCCGGAATTCCAACAGCTTCCGTATCGGGCACTATCACGATCAACGGCAAACCGGTTCAAGGTGTGGAGGTTATGTTCGTTCCAGACGCCAAGATCCGTCCGTCTGTCGGAATAACGGACGCGAATGGACGGTACAAGGCCGAGTTCCTGACAACTCAATCGGGCGTTGCCTTGGGTTCCTGTGTGGTGCAACTCTCCATATACCGAGGGGATTCTATGAAAAATTATCTGCCAAAGAAATTCAATGAAGATGCGGCCAGCAATCCAGACTACCATCTGGACGTCACTAAGGGAGGAATCCATTTCGATTACGACATCAAGTATGACGGCGAGATCCCTCCGTATACCGCAGGAGCCAAATAACAGGGATTTGATGAACGTTGGTGACCAAACTTCATCCACCAGGCCAGGGCCAACACACTCGAGTGTGTTGGCAGGCAAGCTTTACCAAAAACGATCTTCGCCAGGCAGAGATCAATCGACAGTCGCTCATTGCCGACCGCGAACTACTTGTTCGAGCGACCCAGGCCCCGACGTCTTTCATTGTCGCTCCAGGCGCTGTCCTTAACTCCCAACCGGGATTGAAGCGGCTTCGAGAGGGGCTGGTCGACGCCCAGCTCAGCGGCTCTCAATTGATAGGGAAATTCACGGACAATCACCCTTCCGTAATTGCGTCACAATCCGCACCGTCCTCGATTGTTAAACGCTTTCTGAAAGAACTGAGAGCATCCATCGCGGGGGTCGAATCGGAATTATGTTTATCCTTACGCCGATCGATGCAAGCCCAGTATATGGCCGTCGCACTCATGATCGCCCGCTTGGTAGACGAGAAGCGGATTTGGTTCGTCCACCTGAGTCGGCACAGGACAATCGTGCTGCAAGTGTGGTTAGTTCGATGAATTCGCTGCCGACCTCGGATATCGATAAAGCATTTCAGACACTTGCTCTACTCAAGTCACGTAAGCCAGAAAATCGTTCCGAAGAATTGTCACTTCAAATGAAAGTGCAAGAGTTATCGGTATTCCTATCGAGCCGAGGGGTGCAGATTGGTCGGGAAACGATGGGAGATGATGAATCGCCTCGTACTCTAAATCGACAAGCTCGCCCCGACGAGTGAGTCTCATTCGGCTGACGCCAAATGGCTACATCTTTTCGTACAAATAGGGCTAGTTGTCAGGTCGGAATTTATTGAAAATGCTCGGCTTCGAATTCATAGTAAACACCCTCAAGTCCTTCGACTGGCTTTATATAGGGATGCACTTCTAGCGTGCCAGCAATTGAATGCTGACGCACTGACTTGAATGCAAACCCATCATTCACCAATCGCACTTGGATCATGTGAGTCAACGGTGGTTGGGTCCCAAAACAACATGTGCCCCAATCAGGAACAAACACAAATGTTTTCGACGAATTGCTCGAAATCGAAGTCGGGTGTATGTACCCCTTGAGAAAGACTTTTTTTCCATTGAGCGCAATTGCCTCTGCGGTGGGAAAGTCGGGGGCACCCATCTGGCTCTTCAACGATGCGAACTGAACTCGTTCGAATCCTTCCGGTACTTCTGTATTGTAGATATAGATATGCCGCCCTGGCGAAGCAATCAAAATAGCCACACTCAATAGGATTCCCAACCAAGCCACTGACGTACCGATAAGCTCATTGGGATACTTTTTTAGGTTACGCAAGGCAACCAAACCGAAGAAGAGCCCGATAGCAGGAAGGAAAAGCAGAAGAGGCGAAATCCAGGCCAACAACCCAAACAAACCAAAGACGAGGCAAAGCACTCCCGCCCGACTCAGTGATTTATAGGTAAAGTCCTCCGAATCATCACTAACGTAGTAATTGGCTTCGGTGGCTTTCGAATCGGAAATAGCTTGATTCATTAGTTTTCTGCGATGGGTCGCACTATCGAGCGTCTATGTTTTGATCAGCCGCAGGGCACTAGCCTACGGTTATGGTCGCTATGTCAACCGCGAGCTAACGCCCTGCGGCTAATGAATATCGCCTCAGCATTAACTTTGCAACAATTCCGCCGCTGGTGGCTATGTTCCACAAGATCATCGCGAACAGAATTGTCGCGATCACCAGTACGACAAACGGAGCCCATAGGTTCAATTTGCGATCAATGGGAGTCGTCGCGAATGGCAAAGTCAGCGTTTTTGCGTTTTCTGCGAACGAATGAGCTTGGGCGAGTTGGGATAGCGCCAAAGAATTACCTAGCGAAGCAAATCGAATGGACTTGCGATTTCCTTCTACCACCAACGTGCGCTGAATACCGATCGGCAGCCGAATTGACGAAGTGTCCGGCTTTTTGGGAGCAGCCGGAGATGGGATCGGAAAAAACGTCTTGGCGCGCTGGACCGACTTCGGGTCGATTTTTTCCAGCTGAATCAGTTTTTCTTTTGCTTCGGGGAGCGGGCAGGCTCTCAGGTAATTGATGACAGGTACTCGCACCCAATTGTTGTCGTCGGTCGCCTTTTCAAATAGTTCGCAAACTTTGTCTATCTGGCTCCAATCGCTCCACCTTGCCAGGTCCGGAATGACCAAGTCGGCAAGATCAGGCCGCTCCAGTAAGCGATGCATGGCTCCTGTGATGGCCTCCTTTGGCAATATGTTTGCTTCCGTTCCATGAAACCGCAGCGCCATAACTGCGGAATAAATATCGGCATACTGACTTTGCGCATTGTCAAAGAACTGTTCTTTGACCAGCTCAATCCCATTCTCGCCCTTGAGGGTCAAGTAGGCGGCAATGAGCGCATCCAAACCAGCTCTGGCTTCTGGGTTCTCACTTCGAATCATCGACTCGAATAACTTTGCATCCTCGGGCTTGCCACAAATCGCAAGCATCGTGAAATAAAGGCGTTTTCGATCGGGAGACTTTGACGTGTCCTGTACCCATTTTAGGAGTTTCTCACGATCCATTTTATCTTTGAGCAGCAGCACATCGGAATAAGGCGCCAAAGCAAACTCGTCATAACTGTCTCGAGCGAGTAGCGAATCGGCATGCTCAAAATACTTTTGGAAGAATTCTAGACGTTCTACTTGGGATTCTGGCAACTTCTGAATCGCTTCGACATACTTCTCAGCATCAACAGAAAGTGGCAAAGGGGAGGACCAAAGCAGTTTGGTAGGGTCAACACCCAAAAGCAAAAATTTCTTAGCCGACTTTCCGGGCCCGAAATAGCTTGCCGCAATCGACTGATCCACTTTGATCAGTTTGCCTCCCAAAAGTACTTTTTCGATTTTGAAGTCGGCAGATCCATCCACATCGGTCTGGCCATTGGTTTCCAATCGGCCAATCGCAACGGCATCCATCGACAAAATTTCTTGTCGCAGGGTTTGTGAGGCTGCCGAGCAGAACGGGCAGCACTCCGAGCTTACCAGTATGTTTGGGTTCGCGAGTATCCAAAAACAGATGCCTAGCATCGGAGTTATCACGGAAAAGCCCGATTTCATCCTATCCGTCACAAATCGAATAATCATTATAATACCAACCTCGTAACTAATCCTAAAGTTTGCCGCCTTCGCGCAAGTCCATCTAATGTACGTCATTTTGGGTTGTTCGTGCCAGATGTTTGTTCGGTTTTTTTGGTATCTGTTTCCCAAGGGGAGGAGTTGTCGTCATTCCATAATTTGGGAGTCGTTTACGAGAGTCTCTGGCTCGAAAAGCCGCCATCGATCATAATGCGGCTTCCAGCAGGCAAAAACGTAGCTCTTTTGACTTCATTGAATCTGCACACCGCTTTCCGTATTTCTTTCAAAAATCCACATGCAACTACCGATTTTGAAGGTCGTTTCGCTAGCAGAAACTTTGCCAAACTCAGAAGGCTTATCTGTTGACTCCGTGGCCTGTGGATCCGTTGCGCCACTGTTTGAGCCAAGCAGACGGCTGCCGCCATGGCTTCGTCGTAACGTGCCAAAAGGAAACGCAAATCACTTTACATCGGGGCTGCTAAACGAATTGCGATTGGAAACGGTCTGCGAAAATGCAAAATGCCCTAATCGAATGGAGTGCTACTCGCAAAACACCGCTACCTTCATGATCTTGGGAAACGTCTGCACCAGACCCTGCGGATTCTGCGCCGTTTCTCGAGGGAAACCAGAGGCGCTCGAGGGGGACGAACCTGCTCGAGTGGCTGAAGCGGCGTTGCGGCTTGGACTAAAGCACGTCGTGATCACCTCGGTCACCCGAGATGATTTACCAGATGGAGGCGGGGAACATTTTTATCAATGCGTTATTGCGGTTCGAATGAAGACAGGAGCTTCGGTGGAAGTTCTCACGCCTGACTTCGTACAGCACAAACATGGACTCGATCGCGTTATCGAATCTGCACCCGAAGTGTTCAATCACAACATGGAAACAGTTCCGCGACTCTATCGAAAGGTTCGAGGGCCAAAAAGTGAATATCGCTGGACGCTGGCGTTACTCAAGCACGTCAAAACGAGTAACAGCCTGATCAAGACGAAAAGTGGTTTTATGCTCGGTCTTGGAGAAACGCGTGACGAGTTGCTCGAGTGCCTTGCAGACCTCCGGACGAACGATTGCGATTTCTTGACCCTCGGCCAATATTTGCAGCCCGGTCCGAAATACTTGCCTGTCGTGCGATATGTACCTCCCGATGAATTCGACGAGCTGCAACGGATTGCCAAGTCAATGGGATTCAAGAAAGTGGCCTCCGGACCATTCGTCCGAAGTTCCTACCACGCTCGCGACATGGCTGAGACAACGTAACCGTTCAAGGGCAAAGCCCGTGAACGGTTGCGTTTTTTTCTTTGCGTCTCTGCGAGCCAAAACAAGCCTCACTCAAAGGCGCGACGGCGCAAAGTTTGTGACGGACATCGCACAAAATTTTTTCAACGATTCGATCCGTGGAAAGCGGACGGCGATCGATTAGGATTTAGACCAAACTACTCATGGCCGAGGGCCGTGAACGGTTGCGTTTTTTCCGACATAACGCAATAAAGATGCGTGTAGGATCGCAAAAACAATTGGCCATTGCTGATGGCGGGCGTAGCATTGAACACGCTGTCGTCAGATGCAAATCGGTTTTGTCTCAAGATTTCCATCTTGGGCTTGCCGTCCAACACAAAAAGACCACTGTTGCGTGTCTGCATAAACAACCTGCCGTCGATCGAAACAGGAGAAGCGTAAACGGGACGTCCGCCGGATTGGATGCCAGAAACACGTTGTTTGTCAACTGTTTCACCGGTCTTTGCTAACACACAAAAGTACATTCCTTGGTCGTCTATCCAGTAAAGATGCCCCTCATGCAAAATAGGGGTTACAACGTAGGATGAATTTCGACTGGTCCAAAGAGTATTCGATTTGGTAACGTCTCCTTTGCCGCCTAACCTAATAGCCAAGCTTCCCGACGATCGGTAACCACCAAAGACGTAAATCGTATCACCGTCCGGAATCACACTGGGCGAAAGATTACCTGTCAGTTGCGTTTCTACATACCAAACCAATTTGCCGGTATTTGGATTGAGCCCCCAGACTTCGCTCGGTACCGCAATCACTAAATCGTCTCGCTCGTCGTTTACTCGGGCAATGATGGGTGTGCCATACGCCAGCTCCAAAATAGCTCCAGGTGCCTTCCAAACCACTTCTCCCGTATTTTTGTTGATACCAAATAGGGTTTGGCTCTCTTCAGAAGCGTTGACAATGAGCATGTCTTTGTAAAGCGTCAGGCTAGCGGCAGTACCCCATCCGCGATTGCCCGACTCGGTGCCGACGGAAACCTTCCATAGTTCTTCGCCCGCCATATCAAACGCAAATACTCCTGACTTCCCAAAGAACGCAAACACGGATTTGCCATCAGTAACCGGCGAGTTGGTTGCGTAACCGTGCTCCGGAAGTCCCATTCCCTGATACGGATCTTCGGGTAGCAATGCGTCGATACTCCGAGACCAAGTGATCTTTCCGTCCTTGCGATCGATGCAATGGAGCTGACGTTTCAGCTGACCCATCTGGCTTTTTGACCGATCCTCTTCGCCATAACCTGTGTATGAAGTTAAAAATACATGCGTGTCGGTCAGCACGGGACTCGATGAGCCTGGTCCTGGAAGTTTTGTCTTCCATCGAAGATTTTGAGTGTCGCTCCATTCGATTGGAATGGAGGCGTCTTTGCTGATGCCGGTGCCATTCGGCCCCCGAAAACGGGACCATTCCATCGAGGATTCAATTGGATTGCCGGATTCCGCAGCGGCATCGGATGTGATGAATTTCACTGTGATATTTGGTGGTTGGTCTCCAATCGGAGGTTCATCCGCCCTTGCCGTTGGAGAGGACACTGCCGTTGGAGAATCTGAGGGTTGGCTTTCTGGTCGCTGCGAATGCGTCATCGCTCGACCGGTTCCGTATTTTGGAGGTACACGGAGCGCTAGGAACGAAGCACCAAGTACTAATCCAAGAATTAGTGTTGCAACTATTAGTTTCCCCAGTGTTAGCTTCATTCTTTAGCTTTCATTGTTTATCAATTGCGGTATGGAATGGTACTCACTTTGTTCCCGAAAAAGCAAAGCGAGCGCCATTTGACTAGGCCTTTGGCTCAGTTTGCCCCCCATTCAAAATTTGGAAATGCCTTAAAATGATATTCGCATGCAAACCTGAATAGAACATGAAGTTGGCGAGAAATGCACAAAAAAATGTCGAAAGCAGTCGCGACCTGGCATTGATTTATCGCAGCAAAAATGCGATGAGCTTATTCGAGGAAACTCTATCCACTCCTAAATGCAATTCCAAGAGCGATTGTCGCATGCCACTCTCGAGATCCAATCGAATCGATCGGCGGCGACGTGTCATGCTGGATGCTGTCGCTGCAGATTCCGAGTTTGCAGTAGAAAGTGCCCGTGCCAAAAAGCGGTCTCGGACTCGCGAAAATTTCGACTCCGCCAACGTCGATGCCTCTACGCAAAAGTATCGCGATCCTGGCTACAGCCAAGCGGTGCGACGCACCTGCCAACAGCGAATGGTGCAGCTGATCCCAGTTCGTCGGGGTACGTTGGCTATTGTACTGACCTGTATGTGGATCTTATGGGGTGGTCTGCTTTTCTCGCACTATTGGATTTTTACACGAGCTGACTTTGCGTCCGCGCCCAACTCCACCAATACTGCTGGCATTTCCACTCTACCGATAGCTCAGTTGTTTCATTTGCGGTCGCCTCATAGTATTGCGCAGTGGCTTACCTGCCAATTGTGGATGCTGACTGCGGTCGCAGCCTGGATGATCTTTCAGCTTCGACGGCACAAGCTAGACGATTACCGTGCGCGGTATCGCATATGGGTTGTCTTGGCGATTTCTGCGGCCTTCTCTAGTTTCGAAGCTTCGAGTTCAGGGCTGTTGTTGCTAGGGATGAGCATCGACGGTTGGGCTCGAAGAGAAATTGGTTATGGTGGGTGGCCATTGGTATTGGCGAGCTTTGCGTCGATCATTGGCGTTATTGGTATCCGCCTGTGCAGCGAACTCAAATCTGCACCGATGAGCGTTGTGAGCTGGTTGTTTGGATTGCTAGCCTGGGCGGTTTCAGCGTTGTTGGGAACGGGGCTCCTGAAGACCTCCTGGTCGCAACCGACGATCGATTTGGTTGTAGGAGGCTGTTTGCTTGGCGGGATATTGGCCGTTTTCCAAGCGTCAGGAATCTACTTGCGTCAGACCTATATCCATGCCCAAAAGAGATTCCTTGTCCGCAACGGTGCCAACCTCGCACCCATTCAATGGAAAGTTCCGAAGCTATCGTTTCGACGAATCCGAAGCCTTGACAAATTGGGTCAGCCGAACGATTCCTTAAATGCATCCAATGACCCAAAATCGAAGGGTCGACTATTCGGACTCATTCCGAATCGTCAGGAGCTCAATGAGAAACTGCCAGCGGAACCCATTGGTGAAGACGACGGACCGCTGGAAGACCAAGGGCTGACCAAGAAACGTGGATGGTTTGGGATCGGCGGAAATCGGGTCGCCGAAGCGAATTCCCCCATTCCAACGACACAATCCATTGCGAAAACAATCAAATTGGAGCCGAAGAAAGAATTTGCCACAGATGCTCTTAAACCAAAACGTGGTTGGGTTTCCAAATTTAGCAATAGCCAGAAAGCTCTCAATGCATCGTTAGCCGATGCGCCCACCGCCAAACAATCCGCTTCGCCAAATAAACAGCCGAGCCTCAAACTGGTTCAGGATGCAGAGGCAGTCGACGGGAAGAGCAAGAAGTCTTGGTTGTCGCTCATTTACAAAAAACTACAGGATCGTAGAGAACAGAAGGTCTCAGCCAAGAAGACGCAAAAAGTAAGCGTAGTCGAACCCGCTGCCAAATCAGGTCGACCTGGACTCTTTGGCATGCTGGACGGGCTTAAGCTCAAGCCTCCCATCGAGGAGATCCGAGGGCAGAATTCGCAACCATCCACCAAGCCAATTCCGATCAAACAGGGACAACCAATCCCATCGACGCAAGCCGACAGCAACGAAGACGATGGAGACGATGACTATTCGGGACGTCCGATGTCCAAAGCAGATCGCAAAAAGTTCAGGCGACAACAGCAAGATGACCGCCGTGCTGCTTGAGCCAACTCGGAACAGGCAGCGAACCGATCTTTGGCAAAAGTTGCCAGTCGACCCCATCGCCCCCGAAGCAGAGCTTAACATTGGCATTGCTCAGCCGCTGCCGTGGTTGAAATAACTCATTGATCCTTTCGACCCTCCCGATCGCACATGACCACTTCAACACATACCAATTTTCGCTGGGTTATTTGCGGCCTGCTCTTTTTTGCAGCTGCGATCAATTACATCGATCGCCAAGTCATCGGCATCCTGAAGTCGACCCTGCAGAAAGAGTTTGTTTTTGACGAACGCGCGTATGCGGCCATCGTATTTAGTTTTCAGGCTGCATATGCGATCGGAATGTTACTATCCGGACGAATCATGGATCGAATCGGCGTCCGCGTTGGCTTTTCGCTTGCCGTGATCCTCTGGAGCCTCGGTGCGATGGCGCACGCCATAGCGGATTGGTTTCCGTGGTTGAGGCTACCCACCATTGCGATCGATCCCCCCACGATTGCAGTGGTATTGCTAGCAGGATCGACGGCGGGCTTTGCCTTGGCGCGCGTCATACTTGGGCTGGGTGAAGCTGGAAATTTCCCAGCTTCGATCAAGACGGTTGCGGAATGGTTTCCAAAGCGAGAACGAGCTCTGGCCACAGGAATTTTTAATTCAGGTACCAATGTCGGCGCATTGCTTACACCTATGATTGTGCCATGGATCACCCTGCAATGGGGTTGGCAATGGGCCTTTATCGCCACAGGATTACTAGGGTTTGTATGGGTTGCGTTCTGGTGGGTCTGTTACAACGCACCTGAAAAACACAGGCAGGTTTCTGTAAGTGAACTCGCGCATATCCAAAGCGACCCAGCTGAATCGACCGAGCTCGTTGCATGGTCGAAGCTATTCCCTTATCGTCAGCTTTGGGCGTTTGCATTCGGAAAGTTCCTCACCGATCCCATTTGGTGGCTCTATCTTTTCTGGGTGCCAGACTTCCTTCAAAAGAATCATGGCCTCGACTTAAAAACGATGGGATTGCCGTTGGTCGTAATCTATCTCGTAGCGGATGTAGGGAGTATCGGCGGCGGTTGGCTTTCATCGCACTTTCTCAAACGAGGATGGACTCCGAACGCGGCTCGCAAGACGGCAATGCTTGGTTGTGCATTGGCCGTGGTACCGATTGTCTTCGCCGCACAGACGACGAACCTTTGGCTTGCAGTCGCGCTTGTCTCGATCGCTGCTGCCGCACATCAGGGTTGGTCGGCGAATTTGTTTACCTTGACATCAGATATGTTTCCCAAACAAGCGGTCGGTTCCGTTGTCGGAATCGGCGGGATGGCAGGCGCCATTGGCGGGATGTTTATCGCGCTGATCGTCGGGGAGATTCTTCAGAAGACCGGAAGCTACGTACCGATCTTCATCATCGCGGGTTCGGCCTATTTGGTCGCGCTGCTCATAATTCATATTCTCGCACCTCGTTTGGAACCAGCAAAACTGTGAAAAAAGTAGTTAGGCTATCGGCAGGGTGACTTGGTCGTCATGAGCACTCCGGTTCACGAAATCTCAAAGTGTGTGCTACTCGGCTAACGCCTTTTCAATGACAGCGATCATCTCTTTCGAGTCCGGCTTGGCGCTGCTTTTAAATCGTCCGATTACGTTTCCTTTGCGATCGACCACAAACTTTTCAAAGTTCCATCCGACCGGTCCCTTGCCAGCAGGTTTTGCGTCTTGCTCTGACAAGTAAGCAAACAATTCGCAAGCCTTTTCATTGCCCGCATCCTTTACGTTGACCTTCTCTAGAATGTCAAAGGAGACCTTGTAGTTGCTTGTGCAAAAGTCTCGGATTTCTTTACTGGTGCCGGCCTCTTGCCCGCCAAATTGGTTGCAAGGTACGCCGATGATCACCAGTCCCTTATTATTGTACGTTTCATGCAACTTCTGCAACGCTGCATACTGTGGAGTCATACCGCACTTGCTAGCAACGTTGACAAACATGACAACCTTGCCTGAGTGCTTGCTCAAGTCTGCGGTCTCGCCCTCAAGTGTTTTGGCTTGAAACGAAAGTACCTTGGGTACATCTTTATTGGTCGAATCAGCTGCGAGGGCTGAAGACGATTTTGAAAGCGGATTCTCTGCATAGCCGGAAACGATTGCCATCGCTGCAATACCTGTCAAAAGAGTTTTTCGATACATCGACATTCGAGGAGTCCTGAAAAATGGTTAGAGTTGATCACGGATCTTGATTCGGAATGTGAACCTTGAAAGTTCATTGTAACGGCATGTCAAGTTTTCGGGTGGGAGAGCTCGCGAGTCGTGCTAGTGCTTTGTTACAGCCTGATTTTAGGGTTAGCCGTTTTGGCGTTAGCCACGGTTTTGTACGAAAGAACCGGGGCTAGCGCCCAATCGCACTCACTTTAAACCATTGTCGCTTTCCTCGGGCTTCGTTTTAAGCGAATTCGCCAGCGAATTTAGGCCCGGGGCTAGCGCCCGCCGGTTCACGAAATCGCGAAGTGAGTGCCATTTGGCTAACGCCCAAACGGCTAATTGAATTCAACCCTAATCCTTAGCTGGCACAAAGCACTATGCTGGCGGAATAACTTCTCCGCGGATAAGGTCTTCAAAAGTTTCTCTTGTCCGAATGCAGTGCATCTTGCCATTTTCGAGCAAAATCTCGGGAACTCGATACCGACCGTTGTAATTGCTGGCCATTACAAATCCATAGGCTCCGGCAACTTCTAAGATCAAAAAATCGCCAACAGCAGCAGCCGGAAGTGCACGTTTGGCGACAAAGCCCCCCTCTTCCTGGGTAAAGATGTCGCCAGATTCACACAGGGGTCCACCGACAACCACGTCGACCATCTGCTTCGAAACACGTCCGCTTCGATGGCAAACAGAAATGGGGTGGTAAGCTCCGTAGAGGATTGGCCTGGCCAAATCGTTGAAGCCAGCATCTAGGAGATAAAACGTATTTTCGCCCATTGCTTTGACGGCTCGAATTTCTGCGATCAAGTATCCGCTTTCCGCCACCAGATACCGGCCAGGTTCGATTTCTAAACTCAATGCATGGCCAAAGGCACTTTCGAGCCGTTTACGAGTCGCATCCCAAAGCGAGTAGTACTGGTCCAAGTCCACGTAGGTTTGGCCTGCACGGTACGGCACCGGAAGCCCGCCACCGGCACTGATGGTTGTCAGTGTACGACCCACTATCAGCGCAATGGTTTCAAGTGCGGTACAGACATGCGAAAGGTGTTCTAGATCGGTGCCTGAGCCAATGTGCATGTGCAACCCAGTAACGGCGACATTGTACAAGTCAGCTTTGCGCAGACATTCGACGACATCTTCATGCCAGATCCCGTGTTTGGATTGGGGGCCACCTGTATTGGTTTTTTGGCTGTGCCCATGCCCGAATCCCGGGTTGATGCGAAGCGTAACACTCGCGCCTGGCAGTGCGCTACCCAATTGTTCGATCATATCTGGCGAACCGCAGTTGACATGAAGCCCAAGTTCTTTGACTAAGGCCAGCGCTTCGCGATCAAACACGTCCGCCGTAAATACGATTCCTTGCGGGTCAAAGCCGGCAGCAAGTGCACGCTTCACTTCCCCAACGCTTACCGCGTCCACCACGACGCCAAGTCCCTTCAATCGATTCAAGATACCGATATTGGAGCATGCTTTTTGTGCGTATCGAACGACGTCGAAGGCAGCTAGGTCACGAACCCGTTCTTCGATAATTGACATGTCATAAACATAGGCAGGCGTACCAAATTTGCTCACTATTTCGCTTATAGGTATGCCGGTTATCTCGTTGCGATTGGTTTCAAAGATCTTGTTTGCGATTGGCATATTTCAAATAGAGGTGATGTGTTGGAGTAAGTGAGTTGTTACGGGTCATCGTTCCAGTTTTTTTGCCCGAACCGATCTCGAATACTTTTCGAGAAACTTTTTTTCCTTCGATGACAACGAATCTTGTCCCGTTTCATGAATCTTTGCCAAAATCCGATCCGCTTCTTCCGCATCGACAGCGACGGAAGACCGGGATTCGTTGTGGATTTTAAGTTTTGGCCCAGAATGACGACGCAACCATCTTCGCCACGATCCCCTGATATCCCCCAAAAAACGAAAGCTAAGTCCGAGGAAAAAATACGCCGCCGAGCATACGATCCCAGTTAAGTGAACGTCCGTCGCTATACCAGTCGATGGATTGGACGAGAAATTCATTAAGACGAGGAGTATCCCTAAGACCCAAGCTGGAACCGGGAACACAAGTAAATAAACACGGGAGGTGGGAAAGTTAAATACGAACAGCATCTCAATGCACAAAACTGCCCCAGAGGCTCCCAGCAGTAGCGCACGGTTGTCCGTTGCCCAGAACTGCTGCTTGATGAGCCAAACTACACCACAAATCACAATCGTAATCAAATAGATCCTATAGAACTCGCTCTTTCCGTAACGTTCCTCTACAGAACGACCAAGAAAGTAGAGGCCCATCATGTTAAAGAACAAATGCCAGATCGTGAGTGCATCATGACAAAAGCCGTATGTCAGTGTATGCAACCACAATCCAGGGTGTCCCAGATCGCCGTCTGACAGCATTAACAATTCGTTTACCACGCCCTGGTATCCGAAGCCTAAACCCTCGCTAAGTATCAGGTTGGCAACAAACACCACGACGTTGATAATGATCAACGTGCTTACTGCGGAACGCTGGTCCCAGTTGGGACGAAGATCCAGTTCGTTTTCTTCGCGGTAGTAATTTCTCTCGTAGATTCCCATCTACATCAACTTATCAGACTTGTTCATTCTTGAGAATCTGGGTTTTCCAAAGTCGGCGGTAGGACCAGCGATTCTTGCGTCTTAGTTACGACCGCATTCGGTTCGTCCACTTTGCTTGGTTCGCCCAATTTGACTGGTTCGTCTACCCTAACCGCTGTAGGCTCGGTGTTTTTAGCAGGCGAATCGCTCTTTGACGTCTCAGGGCTGCCCGTAGGTGGAATGACGGCAGGTGGGGCCGCATCTATTCCAGGTTTTTCATCAATGCCGCTTTCTGCAGCTAGCATAGCTTGGGCTTTGGCGTTCATTTCCTCGAGTTTTTTACTTACATCTTTTTCAAGCGTACCATTCTCTTTTGCTTTGCGATATTCTAGGAATTCATACAGGACGAAAGTCTCATCCAGATCGTTTTCTGCAAGCCGTTTGTATCGACCAAGCGACTTAACGACGTCATCCCCAACCTCTTCTGAAATCATCGACGGATAGAGGCTGAAAACCTGAGCCCAGCGAGTCCACGCCCGCTCGTACGATTTCAGCGCTCCCATTACGTCGGCCACATTGAGCAACTGATCTGCTTCGAACATGAGTCGGCGAGCCCCAAGCATATCGTCGCGCTGTTCGGCCTTTGCTCTCAACTCCCAGTACTCATAATTGACCTGCCCACGGTAGGACTCGATTTCACGCAAAAAGTCTTTTTCAAAAGCGATCTTGCGTGCGAGTTCAACCCCCTCCAATTGCAATTTTGCTGGCATCTGTGCGGCAATCTGCTGTTCAGTCGGGGTCAGTCGCCTCAAAATGTCAAACTTGGTTTCGAATTCTTGTTGCGAAAGTTCGCTTTCCGGCTTATCGAGAATTTTAAGCATCTCCGACGGAATTAATTTCTTCAAAATCTGCTCTGCTTTGGCCTTGGCATCTTTTGATTTCTCATCGAACTGTTTTTGCAACGTTTCAATCTCTGCCTTCGCTGGCTTGTTGCTTAACAGGGTCAAATCAGTGCTTTGACGAAATTGGTAGAGCGATTTCGTGCCAAAATCGGCCCAATCGACTCCAGCTTGCTTCCATGCAAAACCAGCGCTAGAATTCAGAATGCCCTCGGATTCGATCGCCTCTGCGTAATACATGTGCCAAAGAGGGCCGTACGACAAAAGCAAGTGTGGCGATTTCTTTATCGCCGCGCCAGCTTGGTATAGCCCAACTGCTTGCTCAAACCACAACTTTCCGGTCAGCCAGTTGTCTGGCTTTTGATCGTATCCCAATGCATTGGTGTCAATTCCAATCAAGCCCTGCTCTCTGAAGTACTTATGGAATTCCGAATCCTTTTTGTAAAGTACACGGTATTGGTCATGCTCATCTGCCTTTCCCAATTTGTTGCCAAGGTAATGGCCTAAATCATACTGAAGGATCGGCTTTCTATCGTTGTACTTGGTTCCTCGAATGAGATAATCGATCCCCTTTTTGATCCATTCGTATCGCTGTCGATAGTCCTCGAACTCGGGAGCTACGTTGTAACTCAAGTTGTGAGCCTGATGCTGCCATACACTGATAAAGTGAGGTTGCAATAATGAAATCTGATTCAAAGTCGCAGAGAACCGATCGAAATACTTTTCTTCTTTGTAATAGTCAGCCCTCAACCAAAGGATGGTAGAGGCAATCCCTTTCATTCCAAGCGTTGCTAAACGCATGCTTTCACTGGTAGGATCCAATTTGCCAAGATTGGCCTGGCCCATCCGGTACTTCGTACGGAGCTGCCCGATCATTCCATTACTAGGTCTTCCCAACTCAAACAAAGGCACGAGCAGAAGCACAATCGCAGCAATGTAAGCAATCTTTCGAAATAGACTGTTCTTGTTCATGCTGCCATCTCGCGTGTCTTTAAGAAGAAGTAACTAATAATTCCGGTCATCAGGAAATACCCAACACAAATGGTCAGGTGGCGGGAAAGCAGCCCTCCAAACAAGTTGACCCCATACGCAACAAAGTCCGCTGTACCAAGTTGAATAAAATTCGGTATTGCTCTCGACAGCGTCTGAACGCAAATAAGGAGCGATTTGTCGACAATTCGAATTGACGTTTCAAGTGTCTTGTTTCCCAAATCAAGTTCCGTACCTGAGCCGCTCTGAATCGGTATTCGAATCAACGATTCGATTGGCCCCCCTCCTTGGTTCGTTCCCTTCACAATGTCATCCACAAAGAAGCCGAAGAAGCCTAAGACAATAATCGATACCGTTGCGATGATGGCCACCGGTCCCGACAGAAACGTCGAAAACATGACTCCAAAGCAAATGACGATCACCATCTGCAACCAGATACTGATGTATCCTTTGATGAAATTCCACCAAAAAGGTAAAGTGTTGGCACGGAAGTACAAATCGGCAGCTGCCATCCCAAGGTATTGGCTCTTGTCTTTACAACGGATCATCACTTCGAAATTTCCGTCAGGCGCTATGTCTTTAAAGAAGTCCAAGTTGCTGACTGGCTCGCCTTTTCGAAAGCCTTTCATACCCATGAGTGAAATCGATCGTTGGTCGATTTGGAATTCTTTCACTTTGAATGGATACCGTTCGCTTTCCACGGAACCGTCAATGCTCCGGAATATTACTTCGCCGCCAACTGGCGTCACGATATCGCCTTTGTAGGTTCGGAAAGCAGAAATGGTCATATCGTAATTCAATTCACTTCCAAAGCTCGAGGCATTGAGACCTTTGAAGGTCCAAATGGCGCTCGAAAGGGAATCTCCCTCAATGTACTTTTGATATTCCGACATGTAACCGACGTTCAAGCCTGTGTTTTCCTCTCCGTCTCGACCCGTAAACCGCAATGAACCGTAGATCGGCACGCGCGCCTCGAGGTCGCCAGTCGTCGGCCCAACTACGATCTTGTCGCCAACTTTGGTAACGACGTGACTATGTCCTTTAGTTTCGTTCGTTTTCCCCTCACCCAAATCGTCCAAAGTAAACGTGTGCGTATGAAACTGCTGGAGCGTCGTTACGCCTGATCTGCCATCCGCCGAAATCTCCATGGCTTCGTGCGTGTGATCCACCCCGCGAACGACGAACAAATAACTCATCGTTCCGAGCAATAAAAGAATCAGCGTCCCAACGGCTGTAAAACCGAGCACACGACCTAGGAAAATCTCTGTAGGGCGGACCGGCTTGGTTACGATCGTATAAATGATTTTGCTTTTAATATCGCCAGGGAGACTAAAGCAACTTAAAAACAGCCCCAACAAAATCACCATATAGTTTGTTGTCGTCAGCACGAACGAGATGTAAAGCCTAGCCGGGTACTGAGCTTGCGGATCCAAGTACCAGCCAGCAAACATGATCGCCACGACAAACACCGCTACGACGACCAAAACTTTCTTACGAATCGCCTCCTTGATCGCCAAACGAGCAATTGCGATTACGCGGCGCGTTGAGGTAGCAGGTATGTCCACAACAAAGAGCTCTCGAATGAGCTTCGAAACCTGCAAGAACCCTTCGGTCGGGCCGTGTTTTAACAACGCTACTACGAATCCTATTACGAATCCAAGGATCGCGAGTACTACTACTAACAGGAAGCCTTGAATCAGAGCGTATTGGTTAAACAGCCACTCAAAATAAGTCCAAAATTGATCTGGTGATAAACGCATGTTTGCTAAATTTGCCTTTCAACGACCGCGGTTTTCCGAATAGATGGGAGGGAGCCTATCATGATGCTAGGCTCCGCTACCGCGACGACCTGGACGCTGATCGCTTTCGCGAACAATGTCTAGGAACAGCTCTTCCATCGTTGTGGTTGGATTGTCCATTCGCAGCATCTCGCCATTCGAACGCGCAATCAAATCCTTGATCTCTTGCTTGGTCTTTTCGTCCAGACCTCGAGCATGGATTTGCGTCACGTCCTGCACTTTCAAAAGGCTGTCCACGCGTCCTAATTCCTTCAATTCACCTTGATGCAAAATTGCGACTCGGTCACAAACATCCTGAACGTCTGCTAATTGGTGGGAGCACAATAGAATTGTTTTACCTTGATCCCGAAGACGAAGGATCAAATCCTTCATTTCGCGAGTCCCGATTGGATCCAAACCGGTTGTTGGCTCATCGAGAACCAAAAACTCCGGCTCATTGATCAGGGCCTGCGCCAATCCAATTCGGCGTGTCATCCCTTTCGAATACTCCTTGAGTTGGCGACGGCGAGCTCGTTGCAAACCAACCATCTGAATCAGTTGCTCGGTTCGCTCCCGTCGCACACTGGCCGGCATATCGAATAGTCGGCCATAGAAATCGAGCGTCTCTTCGGCGTTCAAAAACTTGTACAAGTACGATTCTTCGGGCAAATAACCAATTCTCTCGTTTTTGGCAACATCTGTCGCGTCTTTTCCGAACACAAACGCTCTGCCAGATGTCGGAAAAAGCAAACCCAGCATCAACTTGATCGTGGTGGATTTTCCAGAACCATTGGGGCCCAACAATCCAAAAATTTCGCCTTTCCGAACCTCTATGTCCAATGCCTTTAGAGCATTTACCTTCTTTCGGCCCCAAAAATCTCGATAAATTTTTCCAAGGTTTCTTGTTTCCACAATCACGTTGGTAGGATCCGTTGAACTAACGGATGAGGTTGTAGGTGCCGTTGTCGTTGCCATAGGTAGGTTCGGTTGAGCTAAAAGCGGACCAAAAACTGCGGTCGCGGAGGAGCGAAAAGGTTTTGTAAGTTGGATTGTCGTGATTGACAGACGCAAAAAGCGGAATTCCCCTTACCATTCTGCGGCTGTTACGCCAAAACGATCCCGTCGGTTCAACGCAAACCTGTGCCTGACTCAAAACCGGAGTCTTGCAGTCATTTCGTAGTCAAAAAGTTAAAATTGAGTAGGAGATCGGACATGCGAGCACTATAAATCCGAAACAATCGCTCGGCAAGCGAATCTACCCCTCGCACAACCTACTTGTCTCCAAATAAACTAGTGCATTGTCAATTCAAACCATTGTGGTTTTTGCTGAGCTGCGGGCGCTAGCCGCGAAAAAGCCAACTGCACTTCATAAATCGCGGCTAGCGCCTGCGGCTAAACCAACACGAAAAAGCCACCGGAACCGATGGTTCGGCTCGACCAAAACTACATCAATGCGATCCGCTTCCTCTACGAACGCATCAATTACGAGAAAATCACCGATCGGCCCTACGATCAGCAGTCGTATCGACTTGCCCGAATGGAATTTCTACTCGAGCAACTTGAAAATCCCCACTTGGCTGCACCCGTCATCCATGTTGCCGGTACGAAAGGAAAAGGCTCGGTTTCATGGTTGATCGCTGAAACCCTCCGTCGAGCCGGACTGCACGTTGGCTTGTACACCTCCCCTCATTTGCTGCACCTTGAGGAACGGTTTGTAGTCGACGGCCAACCCTGTTCGCCCACCGAACTTGGAGTTCATATTGCAAGCTTAAAGGGGGCTGAAGCTGCCACTGCTGCAAGTTCGCATGGTGCTCCCACCTTTTTCGAAATGACAACTGCGTTGGCCTGGACCCTCTTCGCCTCCCGAAAGACGAACGTCAACGTGGTCGAGGTCGGACTCGGCGGACGACTTGATAGCACCAACGTTTGTGCCAGCTCCCTCGCCATTATCACATCGATCAGCTTCGACCACCAGCAGCAGCTCGGCAACACGATCCCTCTCATCGCTGGCGAAAAGGCCGGCATCATCAAATCACGCGTTCCTGTCATCAGCGGAGCAAGACACCCCGAAGCCCAAACGGTCATCCGAAACCGTTGCCGTGAGACGGACAGTGAACTTTGGCAACTCGGGGTCGATTTCGACACAGCCATTCGCACACAGCATTTGCGGATCGACGCGCAGCCATCCGTAAAGGTTCCCGTTGCAAGTCGCATGGACTTTATTCCGCTAACGCCGAACTTGCCGTTAACAAATTTTCATGACCTCGCGATCCGCATGGCCGGCAAACATCAATCGGACAATGCAGCCATTGCCATCGCAGCTTGGCATCGATTGAACGCCGATGGCTGGTCGCTGCCGCGCACCGCAGTCATCGAAGCACTTTCAGAGACACAGTTGAGCTGTCGTGTTGAATTGGTCAGCACGCGCCCAGAGGTCGTGATCGATACATCGCACAACGTTGCTTCGATTGACGCATTGATCGTCGCTTTGAACGACCATTTTGCTCCTTCCAAAAAAACCGTTGTCTTTGCCTGCTCCAAGGACAAAGAATATGAAAAAATGTTGGACCAGCTATTGAGCTTCGCGGACCGATTGATCGTAACTCAATTCCACAACAATCCGAGGTCCGTGCTCGTCGAGCGGCTCGAAGAACTGGCCAGAGAAAAGGCAAATCTGTCTCGATCCGTTGAAATCCTATCGGCCCCGTCGAGTAAAATCGCTATTGAGCATGCTTGTCGCTCTGCGATCAGTAACGAATTGGTTTGCGTCACAGGCTCCTTTTTTCTTGCAGCAGAGGCAAGACCACTGTTTTCGAACGAGCTCGATAAGACTGGAACGAAAAACGAAGAATAGAATCATGAATAATTCTGTCAACATAGATAATCAATCGCTGTCCCTCGCAGTCAAAGCCAAGAACCGCGAGGTACGCACGTCGGATGGTACATGGCTCTTTCAATTGTCACGTGACGAATGGAGCCATTTGAAACTGACCGATTCGGCAGGCCGCGAATATTGTGACGTTTCCGTTGTGCCTCTGTTTCCTATCTCAGCGAGTAAACAATGGGTCTCGATTGTTAGCGCCGAGGGAGAAGAAATCGCTTGCTTAGATTCCATTCAAGGATTATCCGGAGGCAATATTTTGCTGCTTGAAGAAGAACTTGCTCTTCGAGAATTCATTCCAATCATTGAAAGGATCGTTAGCGTCTCGGGTATCACCGAACCTTGCGAGTGGTTCGTAGAAACCAACCATGGATCGACCAACTTTGTACTTAATACAGAAGAAGATGTTCGACGAACCTCGGCGAAGGCCGTGACCCTAACCGATGCCAACGGAATCCGCTACCGTGTGAAAGATATGAAAAAACTTGATAAACGCTCTCGAGCGTTCGTGGAATGGTATGTGTAGCCACCATTAAACGAGCACTCGTGATCGCGTTGGCTGCGTTTGTCACCGCGATTCTGCTTTCGTTTTTATTTTGGCCAATCCCCACCCAGACGCTTCCCTTCGACGGACGGAACTGGTTGTCCCAAGTTGCGATGGATGAGCCGGAAGAATTCGAATTGGAATCTGTTCAAGATGAGATTCGAATATCGGTAGAACCGTTACTGGAATCGTATCCTCGCGATCATAGAACACAGCATTTGGCGGGAATCGTTTACCCCGAGCTAAAGCCGACCGCTAATGCAGAGCGGACGTTGCGTTCGAGTTTAGAATTAGAGCCGAGTGACATCCTCCATGACGACCGAACCGCAGTGAAAGTCAGAAACTACCTTTTATAGAACGATGGCCGAGGCCGATTCAGCAAAATTACAAAGGATGCGGGCACGGGTTTAGCAATCGTCGAAAGCAGTCGCGGTGCCGCTTTCGATGATTTAGACAACGATGGTGATATCGATGGAATTCTGGGAAAATGGAGGAATTTGAATCAAAAATCCACTCAGGCATTACTGTCCTCGTCGAAGGCCAATCGAAATAGCAAAGTGTCTACGGACACAGAGGCGAACAGCCATTTATTTTTAAACGAATTTGGGGACGCGTTTTTCGGTAAACGCTGCCAAACCTTCTGAGGCAGCTCCGGTACTGCAAGCCGTCGCCATCATCGCTGCGCCGCTGACTAAATGCGACAGGAGCGATTCACCGATCATTTCGTTGAGCAACCGTTTGCTTAGCTGAACCGATTCGGCTGCACCGCACGCGATCTTCGTAGTCATGTCGTGTGCTTTGGCCCAAACCAATTCGGATGAAACAATTTGGTGCACCATTCCTACTCGGTGGGCCTCGGCTGTGTCAAAGGACTCAGCACCCAGCATCAATCGGGCTGCGACTCCCGCTCCGCAACGAAAAGACAACAATGGAGCGACCAGGCCGGAGATAAGTCCATGCTTGGCTGCGGGCAATTCAAATCGAGAGAGTGGACTCGCGACGACCAAATCGCTCGCCAGCGTCAAAGCCATTCCCATTCCGTATACCGCGCCGTCAACGGCTGCTATGATCGGTTTCGGAAACCGCAACATCACTTCGACCAACTCTTGCAATTCCGAGGCGACCTCTTGCCATTGCTCGAACGGATCACTTTCTTTGGCGATAGCCCCCCATTGTTTCAAGTCAATTCCAGAACAAAACACGGAACCGGAGGAGGTGAGTATGACAGCGCGCACCGACTTCTCGCGATGGAAATCAGAAAACGCTTGTATCAACTCAACCACCATTTCACGCGAAAGCGCGTTGCGATTGCCGGGATGATTGAGAATGATCGTGCCGCTGGGAGGTTGTTTTTGTTGCCGGAGCATTTGGAAAACTTGCTATACGGATATTTCGGTAGGGATCTGATATCCAGCTCGGTAGTCGCGCGTCAGCATCGCGTTTGCTTTCGTATTGCCAGGAAACATTTCCGAAATCGGATCCATGATCAATCTAGGACCGACTTGCATTTTGTAATTTTCGATATGGTTCGACTTCAAGTGCTCCGCCGTGCGTCCCCAACTCTCCTGAAAGTTTGCCGGGCCCTGGATATCTTTAAGTTTTCCAGAGACGTCTGCTGCGTCCACATCGGTACCCAATCGAAGCGAGATATTTGCTAAATGACACAGCGCGCTCGAAAGATGCCCCTCTTCGACATCTGCGTTGAGAATCTTGTGATTTCGTTTTCGGACTGCATCTTGGAAGTTTTGGTAATGATGGTGATCACCGCCGCCGGAAAATTGTTTGACCGCCTTCCCTTCTAAATCGAAAACCGTTCCCGATTCGTAGGTCGTCATGACCACGTAACCTTGAGTGCCTTCGACAATGATTCCTACCTTGGCACCTTTGTAGTCTTCGGTCGGGAGACCACGCACTTCGAAGACCAGTTGTTTAGGGCCAAACTCATGCAGAACTATTTGTGTGTTGGCGGTCTCGCCAGCGTCCTCATAGCCCAATCTGCCGCCCAGCGAAATCGTTCTATCGCAAAGTTGATTTTCGTTGAGAGCCCAACGGCAAAGATCCATTTGATGGATGCCCTGATTGCCTAAGTCTCCGTTGCCATAAGCCCATTGCCAATGCCAATCGTAATGAAACTTCTTGCGTGTGACAGGCAGGATGGGGGCAGGACCGGACCACAGATCGTAGTCCACATTGGATGGCACTTCGTAGCTGCCTTTGGGACCGATGGATTCGCGGCGTTTGTAGCACAGTCCTTTCGCGACCTTGACATCGCCGATGCCACCTGCATGAATAAAGGCCATCGCATCTCGCATGCCAGGATTGGAGCGACTCTGCGTTCCGGTTTGGACTATACGATTATGCTTGCGTGCAACTTGGACGAGGCGTCGGCCCTCGGATACGTTGTGTGAGACCGGCTTTTCAACGTAAACATCCTTGCCCGCTTGAACGGCCCAAATGGCTCCGAGAGAGTGCCAATGGTTTGGCGTGGCAATGCTCACCGCATCGATGGATGGATCCTCCAGTAGTTTGCGGATATCTTTGACCCAAACCGGTTTGCGACCGCCTTGTTTTTCGGCAGTAGCGTCGCACGAGTTTTGGCCAGCACGCTCGTCACAATCGCAGATGTGTGTCACTTCGGTTCCAGGCTTGCCAGCAAAACCGCCCATGTGCGATTGACCGCGACCGCCAGCACCAATGACGGCAACTCCAATGGTTTCATTGGGTCCAACTTTGGGTGACAGACTATCGTCTGCTAATGAGGGACTAGCAAATCGGGTTTGGATCGCCATCGCCGTGGCGGTTGCGAGCATGCTTTGTTCTAGAAAATGGCGACGTGTTGGACGACTCATAACGGACCTCAAGTAGCGTTGGGGGGGTGATCAATAAATAATCTGTGAATAATCCAGACTGGCAAGTTAGGTTCACTATTTTATACAGTTTTTATTGTCGATATGCCAACAGAGTGCTAGCTCGAACCCAAAATATCGAGTGTATGCTGTAAATCGGCGGGTAGAGGTGCCTCGAAACTCATCCTTTGGCCTGTCTTCGGATGGTCGAATTCCAGTCTTGAAGCGTGTAATGCATGGCGTCTTAAGATGATCTCGGAATCGGATTCCAGCGGTGGTAAACCACGCACTTGTCGACGTTGCAACTGTCCTCGCATGACGGTCGCATGACCGCCGTACAGTCGGTCGCATAGAACGGCGCAGCCAATGTGGGCTAGATGCAACCGAATCTGGTGCGTTCGACCCGTTTTGGGCTGCACTTTGAGGAAAGCGTAGCCGGGAAATCGTTTGATCACTTCAAAAAAAGTTTCTGCATCGCGACTCGAGTGATGGCCGGCTCGAATCGCCATCTTGTCGCGTTGATACGGATGGTTGCCAATTGGCTGAATGATTCGGTCTCGGTCTCGATCCAGCGAACCGGCAACAATCGCTAGGTAAGTTTTGTTGACTTCGCGAGATTCAAATTGGGCGCAGAGTTTGAAATGAACTTCGTTGGTCTTTGCAATAACGATAACGCCGCTGGTATCACGATCTAGACGATGTACGATTCCAGGCCGAGTCGGACCACCTGCATCACTGAGCTGTTGAAAGTGATAGGCCAAGGCGGCAGTCAGCGTACCCGACCAATGGCCTTTGGCAGGGTGCACAACCATCCCTGGAAACTTATTCACGATGACGAGGCAATCGTCCTCGAAAAGGATATCCAGCGGAATGTTTTCAGGAATCGGACCGTCTTTTGGCGGCGGCGGCAGCAGGTTGACCGAAATCGTCTGTCCGGTGAATACTTTGAAGGCTGGCTTGACTGGCTTTCCATTCACGCAGACCTTGTTTTCCATTACGATTCGTCGCAAGAAAACTCGACTGTAATTATCCAGAAGTAGCGCAAGAACCAAGTCCACCCGCTTTCCCGAATACTCCTCCGTGACGACAAACTCAAAGTCACGAAGCTCCACACTGGCATCAGCGGTATCTAATGCTGCATCATGTGCTGGAATGGGTTCGGTTTCGTCGAGTGGAAGTTCCTCTATTGAATCTGCGTTTGCCATTGAGCTATCTCATTTCTCGAATCGGTAACGCAGTGGATCTGAAGTTTACGATGTAGGCTTCGTTTCTGCGGAATCAGCGTCAACTTTTGGCAACTCAACCTTGGGTTCTTCCGGTGTAATTGTGGCCGGCAATGTTGCATCTGCAGGTACGTTTGGTGGCGACAACTCCGGCTGTTCTGTAGGAAGAATGATCGGCGGGGTAATGGGAGCTTGTACCGAAGTTTCAGGAGTTACCGGGACATTGGCAGGT
>CAMDKL010000088.1 GCA_945900945.1 Pirellula staleyi DSM 6068 | reverse complement strand
CCGGCAATCTGGGTAGGACAGTCGATTCACGCGAGATAAATAAGCGTCAAATCACCTTTAGGCGTGGCAGTCATCAAGGAACTTCCGCGTGAACCAACTGTCCCACCCAGAAGTGGGTTCGTTGGTACGTTTTTATTGGCCGGTTGCCTAGGGCCATCGGCAATTCGAATTAGGCTGGACATGACTCCAGCTACTTTCCGATGAATTCGTTTGCGTAAAGCGAAAATACCGGATCTTCGTATATAACACGCCATCCCTCGGTATGGGTTCCGACTGTTCCGAGAGATTTCCGTACTGGAGAATTTGCTTGAACCAAGATGAGATCGGCTGAATACTCATTCAATACGCTCTGCCAGCCTGGTTCGGCTGCATAGAACTGATTGTGCTTTGGCAGTACGTCGTCGCGGTAGGCAACTTCATACCGTCCGTCAATACTCACCCGTACCTGTGGATAACACATCCAAGAAACGTACGCACCGCTCACAAACGGAGTCATGACGTTACCAGAAAAGGAGCGCTCTCGTAGATAGCGAACCGCGCCGGTCGGATAGACCATTGCACCCTCTGGATCGCTGCTTGGAATCGTTGCTTTCCAAATCGGATACCAAAGAATGAACCCAATGCAAGCAAGCGCCGTCAGCACGGCACCGCGAATTGCGATGGTTCGGCAGTTCATGAAGGAAGAAATGACCGATCTGCCGAATGCAGTCGGAGTTAACCATCCCGGCATGTAAGCCATCCATACAAGAGCATAGATGGAACCATGTCGCAGATGCTTCAAGGCCATGTAAGCAGCGATGCAGCAGAATAGCCAACCTCGAAGACGTGACCAACGGCGATTCTTGGCGACGTATCCAAGGGCTAGGATCGATAGGGAAAATGCGGCTAGGGCAGTCGTACTGTCGTGAGTCATCCACAACGGCTGCCATTCGAGTATCGTCGGTCTTTCCATGACGATCGCTCGCAACAGATAGGGTCCATAAAGCGACCCCCAGGGATTGATCTGCAACCCAACAGCTAAGATCGGCGGTAGCAATAGGTGATGCCATAGTTTAAAGCAGGCTTTTCGGGCGCTCTCGATAGTCCATTCGCCCCCAAGTTCCGTGAGCCATCGTTCAACGACATGCAGGAACATGAGAGCAACACCAACCACAAAGCCGGCATGCATGTTCAGCCAAACAACATACAACACCGCCCATGCGACCACCCAGGTCTTGCGACCTTGCCAGTCAGACTGCTGCAACAAAATTTGTAACAGCGTAAACAGCAGCGTAAAAATCTGAGCTCGGATCGTAGCGAAGCCGATCCAAAGAAGCGGAAACAGTATCGGTGCACAAACACAAATCAACAAAGGATGCGAGCCACTGTTGCGAGCTACACGATAGAGAGCGGTCGCGATGGCAAGTACCAGCACGATCCGCAATACGGCCAATCCGTCCATGCCAAGCGGACTGATACCCGCACACCAATATAACACTAACCCCGTACCCCATTCATGATGCACGGCCGGATTGACGGTCGGCGTAAACGCAAATACATCACCGATTGGGAATGTGCCACTCTCCGCGAAGACGCGCACGAGAGCCATTTCATGGAAGGCATCATGCGTGATATCGCTCAAACGAGCGATGTAGGCGAGGAATGCGACGACCACGGAGACAGCAAGGATCGCTATGAAGCGTCCGTCGCGAAGCCGTCCCATTTGTAGATTTTGTTGAAGCGTCATCATAGTATTTAGGTCGGACGCGATAGCTAGCAGACTGAAACGATTTGTCGAATTTTCCTAACTTTCATTCAAGATTGATCTAGAGACCAATTTGATGGGTCTCCTAGACTCCCGATGAAAAACGTAGATGGATTGCGAAGCACGATGCTGTGCGATCCTCCATACCATTTTGGAGTCTAAATTGCATGGATGCACGAGGCATTTTGCTGACGGTACTCGCGTTGTCAGCGTGGTGCGCCACAGGCATCGCACAGGTGTTTGTCGGCCCCCGATCGATGGCCCTTTCCCCTAATTTTCGAGTTTATGCACAGACTGCCCAACTTGCTAACGAAGTTGCTCGCGCGGCAGAAGAAAATCGCAAGCAGCTTGCGATTCATTGGCTTGGAACCGAGTTGCCCAACTGGCCAGAACCATGTCCGCTCCTGGTCCATGACGGTCCAACAATCCCAGCAAGTGGGGAAACCAAATATACATTGGTAGGCGGTGGCGTTGCAAACTTTCAAATGTCTGTGTCGGGCACACCTGAAAGAATCATTGACAGTGTTTTGCCACACGAAATAACCCATACCGTCATGGCCAGCCACTTCTCCGCTTTGGGCAAACCCGTTCCGCGTTGGGCAGACGAAGGCGCTTGCACGACCGTCGAGCATCTGAGCGAACGAAGCAAGCATGACGTCATGTTGGTTCGCTACTTGGGCGAAGGCAGAGGCATTCCTTTCGCTACCCTGTTCACTCTCAAAGAGTACCCGCACGACATGATGCCGTTGTATGCCCAGGGTTATAGTCTTTCCTGCTTTTTGATTTCTCAAGGTGGTCCTCGCCGTTTCATTCAGTTTCTAGAGCGCGGCATGAAAAGCGATAATTGGGTCGCAGCGACCGACGAATTTTACCAGTACCCGCAGCTCGGAAAATTGCAATCGGCCTGGAACCGCTGGGTCGAAGACGGTGGTGGAGTTGTAGTCAATTACACAGCCGACTCGTTAGGTGTTTCGAGACGTGCTCTCGCCGCCAAAACACAAAACTCTGGAACTGCAACTATCAGCGATACCGGCGTTCGAACCGCTTCAGCCGACCAAAGCACCGGAAAACTAGTCTCCATTCCCGTTCAATTCGTGGCGTCACCGACGCTCGACTCTGTGAACAACACGATTGCCAGGAGCTCGGGCAGCTACTATTTGGATCAATTTCGCCGTCAGCAACAGATGTCTCCGCAATCCAGCATAAGCGACCGCAAAGATTCATTTCTTCCGGCCACCCAACAATCCGAGTACGCTGATGCGAATGCGATTCCTCAAAGTGTTGGTCTTCAGGCGCCTTTCCAAACAATTGGCGGCGGGACCATCCGACGTTAAATCGGGTTAGCTAGAAACACTGCGTATATCGATTGAAATTACCCAGATTACTTTTTCGGAAAATTTTCCCACAAGAAGAAAACTGGGATTGACCTTCGGTCGAAACACTACCTATTCCGGTAGACACGAATGAAAATTCATCGCCGCATGGCCATGGCTTGGGAGTTGCAAGTACGCCGCTTTTAAGACTGAACATGCGACGATAATTGATAGAAGATGAGCGTTTTTTTTGGACTCTGAGCGATAAGGAGTGTCGCGTTGAAACAATTCAACCCCCTACGAACATTACAGTTTTTGACAGCAATGTCAGCGGTATCCGCGCCCGTCTCTGTGCCATATGGCATGACCGCGTCGGCTGGTATCGCAGCAACGATCGCATGCTCTGCATTGAATGCGGTCGCTCAAAGCCCAACGAACCCTGCGCTTCCACCATTGTTGCCACCGGCTCAGTCTAATGGGACTGTACCACCAAGTGGTCCGACAGCGGCGGTGGATGCAAATGCAAGTGCGAGATCTTTATTGGTCAAAGCGCGTGCGGCGTTGAGCGAAGGAAAAAATGAGGCTGCTGCTCAAGCGTTTGCGCAAGCAACTTTGGTAGCCCAACAGTCCCCTGAGTTAGCATCTGAGCTACAGCAAACGCGACAACAATTTGTTGAACGCGGCTTGAGCCAGCAAGCTCTCGATCAAGCCATGCGCATCGCACAAACAGCTCCAGGACTGACAAGCCGGGCGGCAAACGCATTGCGAAATAACAATATTCCACCTACGTTGCCAGTTGCGAGTGGTCAAGCGTTTGCATTACCACCTGCAATCCCTCAAGCTGTCAATCAGTCCGCGAGCCCCGCCAATCCGCTTCGCGATCAAGCCGTTGGGCTGGCCGCTCAAGCCAAGATGGCTTTGGATCGAGGCGACACGGTGAGTGCAAGGCAGTTGATTCAAAAAGCAAACTCGCTTCGAGTTCAAGATAGCGAATTCACCCCAGGTCAGCTGCGACCTTGGGATGTTGCCATGCAAGTTGATCGAGCGGAACGACTTCGAGGTGGTGCACCTACTGGCGTCACCACTGCGGCCGCGACATTGCCTGTTGGCAACGTTCCGAATGCTGCGATACAAAATGCCACTGGGCAAACGTCTCCACTTGATATGGCGAATAGTGTCCAGTCGGGCATCTATCAGCCACAAAACGACTTGACTCGAGTCGCACCCGCAAGTGGTGTTCTATCCCAGTACGATACTGATACAACGGGTGAGGAACTCTATCAGCAAGGCATCGTAGCTCTCTCGGCTGGAAAGAAGGAAGTGGCCTTAGGCTTCTTCAAGTCCGCTTGGCAAAAGCAGGCGAACCTCGATCCGGGATTGCGGGCGCAATTAAAGGACAAATTAACGCAGCTTCAAATGAGTGGCAGTGCACCTGAAAGCATTGACGCTCTCAGTCCCGAAGGGCGAGACAATCAAGTTAAACGTCAGAAGTGGTTTGCGGAAGTATCCGGCGAGATCGCCGATGCCGAAAAAATGGCAGCAGCGAACAAGCCGATGGAAGCACTCGATAAGCTGAAGGCCTTGCGGCAACGCGTCTCCCAGGCTGAAATAGACGGCGCTCAACGCAAGAATCTTCTTGCGATGGTCGATCGCGTCACTAGTCACATGGAGGAATGGGCGGCGCAAAACAAGTCCATGATTGAATTGGACCAACGGAACAAACAAATCGAAGATCAAATTCAGTTGGACGCAACCACTCTGTCCAAAACGGATGCCCAAGTGCAAACGTTGGTGGATCAGTACAATGTTTTAATAGAAACAGGGCGATACGCCGAAGCCGAAGAAGTGTCCAAGAAAGTCCGAGATCTTAAGCCCAATAGCGAAATTGCTTCTACGCTCTATAACAAAGCGAAAATCCAACGCCGAGTTGAAGAACAAATGGCGATCCGTGAGCTAAAAGAAGAAAAATTCATCGATCACTTTAACAGCATCGAAGCGGCGTCCACACCGTACGATGGCGAGAACTCGTTGACGATGCCAAATGCTCGTGACTGGCTCGAATTGACTCGACGCCGTACGGCAAAAAAGGATGACATGCTCATGTTGCCAGCCGAGAGAAAGATCCGGGAAAATCTCGGACAACCATTCTCCGCCAGCTTCGATCGTCGACCGCTGGCCGACGCGATGAACACGATTTCCGAAATGACGGGTATTCCAATTGTTGTCGATGTTCGCTCGATCGCAGAAGAAGGGATAACCATCGATCAACCTGTCACTCTAGATCTGAAGGGAAGCTCCATTCTGCTCAAAAGTGCACTTAACCTGATGCTATCGAATCTGAATCTCACGTACACGGTCAAGGACGAAGTCCTCACGATCGAAAGTAGTCGATTCAGCAAGCGGGAGCTACGACAACAAGTCTACAATGTTAAGGACTTAGTGATCCCAATCCCAAACTTTGTATCGGACTACAATACGGGTATGGCCGGTGCTCTTCAATCTGCATATCAAGCTCAAACCCACATGGCTTCTGCGAGTGTAGCAGAACCTAACTTAGCTGGCGTCGGTGCGAGTCGTATTGCAAGCGTCGATCCAAGCTCCTCCATTCTCACTCAGATGAATGCAATGGGAGGGCTGAACGGCATGTCACCAGGAGCTTTAGCTGGCTCGCTGCCAGGGAATCTACCGTATTCCCAGGCAGGGCTTGGTGGTGCTTCCATCGCCAACTATCAGGAGTTGATAGGCCTGATCGAGAGTACTATCTCGCCGGATCAGTGGCAAACGGCTGGCGGAACCTCGTCGATGCGAGAGTTTCGACAGAACCTAAGTCTTGTGGTTACAGCTCCTCAGGAAACTCATGAAGCGATTGCAAATTTGCTCAAATCCTTGCGTGCCTTGCAGAATTTGCAGGTCACCATCGAAGTTCGGTTCATTCAGCTTTCGGATACTTTCTTCGAACGCATTGGTCTCGACTTCGACTTCAATATCCGTGACAAGCTAAACAAATTAACGCCGCCACCTAGAGTCAATGGCAGTCCAAGCGTTGCGGTTGGTATTTCGAGCGGCGTGGGACCACTCGGTCCGTCATTCACTTCCGATTTAGACTTTCAAGTTCGGAATAACTTTGGTGTTACGCCGGCTTTCGGAAGTCCTGATGCGGGTGACGCTGGTACTCAAGTGGGCTTAGCAATTCTAAGTGACTTGGAGTTGTTCTTCTTCCTCCAAGCCGTTCAAGGGAATAGCCGTACAAACGTGCTGAATGCACCAAAGGTAACGATGTTCGACGGACAAACGGCTAGTATCAATGATACAGCACAACGTCCGTTTGTTGTCTCGTTCGATCCGGTGGTAGGCGACTTTGCTGTGGCTCAACGTCCAGTCATTGTGGTTCTAAACGAAGGAACTCAAATGAATGTCCAGTCGGTTGTCTCACAAGACAAACGATTCGTTAGATTGACTTTGGTACCGCAATTCACCCGAATTGAGTCCGCCGACCGTCAGTTTACATTCCAAGGAAAGCGCAGTACGGCGACGGGATCGAGTATCCTCAATCCAAACGGTACTCCCAATACCACCAGTAGTAACGCTGATATCATTGAGGGTACAACGGTTCAGCAACCGACCCTCGGTACAACGAGCGTTCAAACCTCGGTCAGCGTTCCAGATGGAGGAACTATTCTCCTCGGCGGTATCAAACGACTTCGAGAAGGACGAACCGAACGCGGTACGCCAATCCTCAGCAAGATTCCTTACCTGAATCGGTTGTTCAAGAACAATGCGATCGGTCGAGAAACCAATACGCTGATGATGACCGTGACTCCGCGGATCATTATTCCTGAAGAGGAAGAAGAAGCCATCGGTGTCAGCCTAAAACCTTAAAAAGTCAACCGGTTTGAAAATCGAAAATAGCTAAAACCCTCGGGGACTCCCCGAGGGTTTTTTGTTTGCCCAGCGAAAGGGCAAGAAACGAGTTAGCTTAACTGGGAAGGTTGTGTACCTTCACCCACAAGATATGCCGCCCGCTGGCCTTTCGGTTTGTGGATATTCAGACCGGTCGCTAACGCCACCGGCAAGAATATCACGCCCGCCGGGCTACTAGATGAGAAACCGAATGAGCCAAGATACAAAAACGAAAAGACAATAATCCACATTCCCAACGTCAACAGTCGGGCTGAGTCGGGCATAATTACCCCGACTCACCCTACTCGCCGCCTAGCGGTTTCTTCGAACACTCAAAATTGGGATGAGCGCATGACACAAAAAGAATTCGATTCTCGGCAGAGTCGCTCGATGTCCGCTGGGCTCTCCACGAATGCCAAACCGAGGCCCTCCACTTGATTGGATTTTAATTGCGACATCAAGTAGATACTTCGCTTGCTTTTGATGGAGCTGAGAACCGCAGCTGCAAATGCATCTTCTAAATCGCTATTCAATAACTGCCTCTCCAGTTTTTCTTCAGGCTCGTCGGAACCAAGCTGCAGAATACCCGCTGATAAGTGCCTGAGGTCGGTACAAATGACGATGCTGCCAAGCGAATCCAACTGCATGTCAGCATGAGCCGCTGCCCTTGCAACATTCATCCACGACTGCTGCGTCCAATCCCCCTCAACAAACGCAATGGCCAGCGAGTGTTCAGCCGATTGCGAAACGCCAATAGGACGTATTCGTTCAGACGCCTGACGAAAAACCGATTCAGGATTACCGCCAAGAATCGTCGCGACCGATCCATCGCACGCAGGTACGACAGCGATCGCGAACTGAACTCCCATCAACCATCCCACTTCATGACTCAGTTTTTCCTGCAAATGGAGGTGGTGTGCATTGTCATCCAACCAAGCCAAATTCCACCGATGCTGAGTCGAAGCGTCGGCGAAACTAGGGGACATCCCGTATTTATCGCTAGCGCTCGGCGAATCCGGAGTGCGAATACAATAAATCGGCAGCACGACTTCTGCCTCAACCAAATCGCGTTGGATGTAGATTGGGTCAGCCGATTCGCTGGCTGCAATGTATCCATGTGAATCGTGTTGAGTCGGCTCGTGTTTGACTACCTTGATTCCGCCCAGCTCCTGGGACTGCAATTCGGCGGCAAGGCGATCTCGCCAATCTTGGTTGTCCGAACCCAGTACGATCGTGATCATCTCCTGTCGCGTTCCGTGTTGAACCAGATACCTAATCACGGCACAGACGATAGTATTGGCCTCCGGCACACCGTCTTCGATGGCGATGGCGATATGATCGTCATCAATAAGCGCCAATGCCAATGGTGGGAACTCAATTGGTTCGTCGAACGCCTTTGCAATCAAATCAGCGATCGGCTGATTGGTTGCTTCTCCTGAGACACGAATCTCTATCGCATCCTCAGGCAACTGCAATCTCAGATCGCGCATTCCAATGCGGGGTTCATAGCAAGTCAGATTTTTCATAGATCGGAACCCTTTGTTCGATATAAATTGGCATGTCGAGCAATCATTTGATCGACAGAATGCTGTTGCTGTACATGCTCCTGAGCGTCGTTCGCTATCCTTTTTCGCCGTGGCTCGTCCTTCAACAATTGGTTGGTAAACCGAGTTAGATCGTCCACATTGCCGAGTGGATAGAGCACGCCAGTGCGATCATGTTCGATCAATTCTCGATTTCCAGGAATATCCGAGGCCACCACTGCAACACCTGATTGCATTGCCTCCAAAATAACATTGGACTGACCTTCGTATAGGCTGCCATTCCAAAGGATATCGCAATGGGGCAGTAGTTCACGTGCGTCGGTGCGATGACCGAGAAAGAAAATTTGGGATGCACCGCGAATGTTGTCGCGAAACAGTTCTAGACGCTCTCGATCTGGACCGTCCCCCACAATCACGTAGCAAATATCCTCTCGCATCACCCGAAGCAACTCTGCGGCCCATAGTAAATCTTTATAACCCTTTTGTACCCACAGCCTACCAATGGAAAGAATGATTCTCTTCTCTGTGGCGACCCCCATTCTCGCATAGGCCTGAACTCGCGTCAAAGAACTTGGTTCCATCGGCTCAATACCGTTTGGAATCAAATGAAATAGTTTCGAGTCGAAGCCATGTTCCTGGTAGAAATCAATGGTCCCTTGACTATTTGCGGTTAAACCATGTGTTCGCTTTGCGAGCAGGCGATCGATCCAAAATTGGAATGCGTTTTTCCATGGGTCCACGGATCGTTCTGAGCCTAAAATCACTGGCACTTTGGCCGACAAAGCGGCGGTTCGTCCGTATGCGTTGGCAGCAAAGAGCCATGTATGAACAATGTCCGGCTTCAGCTGTTTCAGCAGCTTCCTCAATCGAAGCCATGCAAACGGGTCTAGCTTGGCTCGTTTGTGGATATGGTGGACGGCGATTCCACTTTCAAGCAATTCGCTTTCACGTGGACCAGTACGTGTCAGAACGATCACGATCGCTTCAAACAGGTCGCGATCCAAACCGCGAGCTAAGAGAGAAATTTGCTTTTCAGCACCTCCTTGGTCCAGGGTTGGGATGATCAAGCAAACTCGCAGTTTCATGCTTTTCGTTCGAGGATAGAGTTGCGAAATAGGGACAGCCATTGTTGAACGCATTCATCCCTGGACTTAGTGCGAAGCAAGCTCTGACGCAATGTGCTTGCCAAGGATGTCCATCGTTCTCGGTTTGCGATAAAGTCTTGAATTTTCTGGGCAAGCACCAGGTCCGAGGAGTAGAGTTGAAAATGATGGCTTTCAGGCAACCAAGCACGACAGTCGGGATCGTCCGCGATGATCATCGGCACTCCAGCGCTGGCCAACAGTGGCATCGTGTATTGTATCGCTTCTTTTGGATTTGAGGTGATGCAACAATCAGCGACCTGAATCAATTCCTGCAAGTCATCGAATCCATCGAACAGCAGTATCTCGCGATGCCAACCCCTGGATTTTATAAGATCGTACAAGCCGCTCGGTTCGACACCGGAACCAATCACCCACATACGTATCAAAACTCCAGTGTCAAGCAAATCGCAGACGGATTGAATCGCCATATGAAGCGGAATCGTCTTCGAAATACCGAAGTGCAAAAGGAGATCCGTCCGGCTTGGAATAAGGAAATCGCTGCTGGTTTCAAAAATCGCGTTGGATGCGATTGTTCGTAACTCTTCCGAGCGAGGGACTGACTCCCAAGCGATATCACCCATTCTTACGATTTGCGATTCGCTTATGCCTTGTGAGACGACGATTCGATGGGCATTTGGAGTTGGGCAGATAATGCGTGTGCAAACTCTACAGGTATCGGCCATCGCAATGTGAGTATACTTTTGCCCGGTCGACAATCCAAATCCAGCGTCATCAGGCGAGAAACGAACTACGATAGGAATATTCCATTTTTTGCTTTTGCTCTGCAGAACCGATAAAAGACCGTCGGCCCGATCGACGTAAATGCAATCGAAGTCCCTTGCTGATTTGCTGATCCATTGAACGATGTTCTTCTGGAAATGGCTCTCGTTCCAATTGGTGTTGGGGGCTGGCAACAATCGATGCACTGGCACTTCGCGACACAGCGAGGTTTGCGGCCAGTTGGGATGCCAACGCGCTGTCAATACAGTTACCTTCGCACCTGCCTGCGATAGCGCAAAAAACTGATGCATGAGACGTTGGCAACTATCGTCCGTAAATGGCCAGAAGCGGCGTGCTACGACGAGTACTCGGGGACCTGGCATATGCGGTAAATTATGCGGTCAAGTGATTCTGCAAATCCGAATCTTCAAGCACTCCTACGAAGGGTAGATTGCGATAAAGATCTTGATAGTCCAATCCATATCCGACTACAAATTCGTTGGGGATTTCAAAAACAACGAAGTCGGGCACCGCTGTCACGACGCTCTGCCCTAGCTTGTTCAAGAATACGGCTGTGCGTATTGTTTTTGGCTTCATATCGGCAAGTCTCTTAGTGACTTCTACCAGCGTCCTGCCCGTGTCAAAAATGTCGTCGATGAGCAAAACATCGCGATCTTTGATATCCAACATCATATGGTCCTGGACGAGTAAGTCACCAGATTTGGTGCCACCTCGGTAGGAGCTCGCTTGGATCAAGCTGATGCATACAGGCATTTCTAAGCGGCGTATTAAATCAGCCAGCATCACTAGGCTGCCGGTCATGATCGCAACGATAGTTATGGGATTGTCTTTGTAATGTTTTTTGAGTTGCATTGCCAAACGATCGATACCTAAACCGATCTGTTGTTCGTTCAAAAGGATTTTCAAAATTTCTGCCGTTTCCAAGAATGTCCAGTCAGGACTACTTTTTCAAGAATCGCAACGTGAACGCTTTGCCCACAGACGCTTTGGCTGCATCGATTAACTTGAGAGATACCAATGTATCCGCTAAGGCGGTCCAACGTTCGGCTGACATCGAACCGATTACAGAATTGCCTTCACCGGCCGGAACGCAAAGGGGTTTAAGTGCCTCCACGCCAAATTCCAAGGCGTTCTTTTCGAGGCCTTGCTTGTTCTTGGACAATATCACGTTGTTTGTCTCCTTCGGAGATTCCAGGTACTTTTCCCAACCCTCAATGCTCGCTTGAACCATGCGTTTACAAATATCGTTTTGTTTCTCAACCTGATTTTCAGTTGCAACTAAGAGGCTTGCATAGGGGTTATAACCGATCTCCGACATCATTAGCTCAACCACTTCGAGTCCTTGCTGACGGGCCATAAAGGGTTCGCTAAAACTGTACCCTTGCGTAGCGACCCCTTTCTCTGCAACGAGCTGTGCTACAGTTCCAAAATACGGAACCACATCCACGCCATCGGTTAGAAACCCCTTGCTTTTCAAAAATGGAACGTAGGGTCGCGATGCATCGATCTGCAGTTTCATATTCTTGATACCAGCGAATGTCGTAATACCCGAGTCTTTACGAACCATGATGCATCTTGGGCCGTTTTGGATAGGGGCCATCAAAGCCACCAACGGGACATCCTGGCTACGCGCGATGAGCACATCGTCGGCGTTAGCGACTCCAAACTGAACACGTCCCAATATCAATTCCTGCGGCACAACTGTCGTTTTCCCGCCGGGACGAATCTCGACCTCAAGTCCAAACGTCTCAAAAATCCCGTGGACCTGCGCGGCGTAAAAACCGCCATGCTCCGCTTCGGGATACCAATTGAGCAGTAGCGATACCTTGTCTTTTCCTGAGTGCTTTGTTTTGGCCTGCATGGCATCGTTAACAATTTGCGCCGCGTTGTCGGACTGATCTTTGCTCAGCGACTGCTGAACCATAGCCTTGCTCCCCGGGCCAGGTGCTGTCTTGGGTGAATCGCAGGCCGAAAAGAGTAGAATGCCGAATATGGACCATGAAAATAAGAATTTACGGATCATTTTGATTGCAGTGTTGTTTCGGGTAAATTGCAGTGAGATTACGTGCTATTGTAGCGATCTGAAAAGGGTTATGTAACCAGACTCGAATGGCTCAACTCAGGTTGCAGGTAGATCAATGTGAACTCAGGCAACCTCGTAGCAACGACTAGATTCGTTCACTCGTACCACGCCAAACCTGGCTTGCCATCGATCGAAGGACCGCTACCCGGCACCAACGCATGAATGTGCGCATGTTGCTCCAGCCGCTGATTCCAAGTATGAAGCACTTTGGCTGCCGCTGATCGCATGCCAAATTCGTCGCGTATCGATTTGCTAAGTGCTTTCCAAGCCGACACGAAGAGTAAGCACCTGTACATCAGTAAACTGGCATAACCATCACCAGTCGACACAAGTGAATCTATCAGCGAATTAAAATCATTCTGCACATCTTGTCCATCCATGTTCATTCATTTTGTTCGAAAACTTATGCATAGGTGCTTACTATCAACTTCCTAGCATCTGGGGCCGCGAAGTGCCCACGCGTGTTTCGCCTGCGATGTTGCCAGCCTGGTGCACAATTGCATTGCCTAGTCCCCTTTCAGTTTGTGATCGACGAAGAGTTGCGGCATTGACAATGTCCCTGTCGACTGAACGTATTAGTCTAACGGTCTTGCCTAAGTTGCAAAAGCCACCTGTAAACTTTGAACTGTAATCGAAGAGATGGCGCTTTGGCAGCCTCCTGACATCGCTACTGTTGCCGGGTGAAGAATGTGGGTAGCTGTTTCTAACTTGAGGGCCTCGATCGGTTAAACAGGGTAGCGATCCATTGCGACTTGTTTAACCCGCGGAGCGGCGTGCGTGCCAAGCGACTCGGCTACCCGAAATCACGCGTCGCACTCGCGGCGTGTCGATGTCAACCCGCATGACGGAATTGGCGTTATACTTGCGAGGCTGGGTAGGTTACTTCGGCTTGGTGCCGATCAAGAGTTACTTTAAAGATTTGGACAACTGAGTTCGTCGACGCATCCGATCTTGTTATTGGAAGCAATGGCGTCGGGCCCGTACCCGGATCAACAATTTGCTCAAGCTTGGTATCCCGAAGAACGACGCGATCCCATTCGGATCATGCAGTAGAGGCCCGTGGTTTATGTCGCGGTGTAAGAGCGTCCAACGCGCGATGCCCAACGTTTATTTAGCCTCGGCAGGACTGGTGAGTTTGTTAGACATCTGGAGCAAGCTTGCTCTCAACAATCGAACCGCCTAATGCGGACCCGCATGTTAGGTGGTGTGGGAGGTGTCCGGCGAAATCCGGCCCCTATCCCGATCGATTTGTTATCGGGTTCCTCGGTCGGAAGCTCGGACGGCGAGCATCGCCTAGGGACCCAAGTTTGTTTTTCCAAACAGTTTAGGCCGACGGCACGCGAAGCCCGCCTGCTACCGTCTCAAAACAGGTTTGGTCAACAGTCGTGAACCGGTAACGACTTTCGATTTCGCCGAAACGATTGAAGCATTCCAACCGCGCCAAGAAACGGTAAAGGATCAAAAAATCGAACAGCTGCAAGCCAAGATCGAAAATAAAAATGATGTGATGGCCGAACAAGCTCGAGGAGAACGTGCTCGACAACGAGCCAAGCAACGAAACGTGAGCTATGATGAGAGTACTTGACCGGAGGATAGGGCAATGCGGGGGAGCAACCCGAGCGCCGAGTCGTTGCCCGAAACCAAGAACCTGACATGGACACCAACCAAAACCGAAGCCTTACGATACCAAACACCACTAGGCAAAAAACAGGCAAAATTAAGTGGCCGAGATTACTGGCAATGATTGGAATAGCATTGTTGGTTCTCGTTCTGGCTTTGCCCACGATGCTCGGGTCACGCTGGGTCTACGAACCACTTATAAAGCGGCTCGCTCGCGACCAATTTACACTCGATATCGAGTCGGTCCAACTAAGCTGGTTCAGCTCGCTCGAATTTCAAGGGATTTCTATTTCCCATTCCGATAGTGCCAAGAGCGTCCCGCCTCTTGTTTCGATTCGATCGATCCAATCCAATCGGGGGTTACTTGGCTATTTATTCAACGGTCGAAACCTGGGCCGGCTGGAAATCCTAGAACCCAAGCTAGACATTGCATTGCTGGAGGATGGTTCCAATTTAGAACGGCTTGTCAAATCAATTGAAGGAAATCAGGGAGGCACAAACCCCAAGCCTAAATCACAGCCCAAACTGGACCTTGATTTGGCCGTTCGTGGCCTGAGTGTGCAAATCAAGCCGATGGATGGCAGTCGAGCGATACAAGTGATCCCTCCGATGAATGCCGACATATCCTACCGAGCCCTCAATGAAAATGCACTTTTGATCGTTCAACCGATGCAAGTGCTCGATCATGCGGAACTCACTCCGGAACTAGTTCGATTGGGTATTGGGCTAGCTATTCCTTTGCTTGCAAAGTCGGCTTGGTTTGATGGCCGTATCTCCTTAAAGACCGAGGAAATTCGTGTTCCACTCGCGATGCCTGTCGACAGCAAAGGTGAGGCGACATTGACATTGCATCAGGTTCAAAGCGGTCCGTCAGAGCCGTTGATCGTTGGCGCTTTGGATGCGTTGGCAAATCTACGCGGCAAGGATGCATCCCACGAACTGGTTTTTGTCGACGGCTCTCAAGTGGTTATCCAAGTTGCCGATGGACGAGTGTTTCATTCAGGCCTGGAAGCAGGCTTGCCAAAACTGGATACTAGGCTTCAGATCGCGTCCCAAGGATACGTGGGAATAGTCGATCGGTCTTTGGACTTGATCGTGGAGATACCGATTCCGATTGAACAACTTGCTCGCCGCGAAAAAGTTCAGCAGCTCGGTGTTCCTCGGGTTAAGCTGCCAATAGGTGGCACTCTAGATGATCCCGAAATAAAATGGAACGTTATGCGAGGCGAGTCGGCGTTGCTGCTCTCCCTCATCGCAGGCAAGCTTCAAAGCGATGCACCGATTACAAGTACCATCGTCGATGCCATCGGGGACGTAACCGAGGGGAAAGCGGATGAAGCGATTGCAACCGCTGTGGACTTCGTGAGGAATTTGCGGCAACGAAAAGCACAAGAAAACGCAAAAAAAAGTGACGAGACTTTACCGACGGAAGAAAAGAACAAGTCAGAACCTCGCAGACCTTTTCGCGATGCGTTAAAAAAAGTCATCAAGGGTGAGTAGTTGCCGCGAACGCCGCCACTCTTTCCCAAGCTCCGGCTTGGGAAAGAGAGTTTAATACAAGTGGCGTTCACCGAGAAGAATTAGAATTGAGCCGTCCCAAAATGGAACGGCTCATTCGCTCGCCCTAAAAAAACATCTACAGGACTAAAGGGGAGTCGTTTCCTCGACTAAACCGGACTTTGCCTTTTTAACCGTCTCCGCTTTCGTTGCCGTTGCCGTGGGCTTCTCTGGCTGAGAGGGCTCACTACAACCTGAACAATAGATCAAACTATAAGGACATCACCAACACCAAAAAACGTATCGCAAGCACTCCTGAGATTAGTCGATAACGGAACTTAAAACTTCGCCATCCTGCAAACCTGATAACTGGAGCATTGTAAAACCGTCAGCGCTAACGGAGATCGTTTTGACGGATCCGTCGCACAAGGCGAAGTTATTAATACCGGTATGCATGCTGTTGAATTGCTTCCAATCTTTGATTTTGGGCCTTGATTGCGTTGCACCAGCCAATGTTACGTAGCTGTGTTGCATCCACAATGGACTTGATGAATAAGCAAACGATCGCAGGCGCTGACCTGTCGTTGTGTCAAACGCTGCGACTACTTCCCCAAAGAGAACGGTGTTAGAAGTTCCATCGGTAACGTCGCCTATCTTTTTGTGGATGATGAAACGAAATGGTCCAATGTACTTATCAACGTTTGCTCTATCCGCCGTTGTCGTAATTGCTACCGCCAAGAGTGCAGCATCGACCGGAGTTGCCGAGGTAGTTGGTGATGAGAAGATTTGAAGCAATTGGACTCGGCCCGAGGGAGCAAGTGGAACGCCTCATTGAGAGAAGGGAGAGTCCAGGACATCTGTGTGTGCAGACGTATTTAAGATAAGCGGAACCCAAATGTCAATTGACTAAAGCTGATACTGTGGACAGTCGTCGCGGCAAGTCAAAAGTTGAATCGGCAATCTAAGGTTATTTTCGCGTCATTAAAATATTTAGAAGGGCAATGCATCGCGTCTCACGCTATTCATAATTCCCGCAGAAAAAACACTAAAATTCAGAAAATTAGTTTTTGACAGCGTAGCCTCGACCTGGAATAGTTACGTGCGACGTCGTGATAACGTCACGCCTAACTACTTGCCGTGGAAGTTGTAGTCTTTGTGCTTGACGTCGAAATCAGCGTCGGCAAGTCCAACGTTGAACTTCAATTGTTGGTAGGTATACTCTTCGAGAACGTCCTTGTCGACATCCAGCGTGGCGCCTTTTTTGGGCCAACCGTAGGCGGCATAGCGAACTGGAATTTTCCACTCATCGTCCATGAAAATTTGGGCTAGGTGGAAATCGTAGTGAGGTTGTTGGATAGCATGTGTAACCTGAATGATGGAACAATTGCGTCCGCCCACTTTGGCACCTGGGACCAATTCGACGTTGCAAAATCCGTGACGCTTGTCCTTTTCACCACGCTCGATGAGCTTCACCACCAAATTTTCGATACCAATGTCTGTGATTGGATATCGTTGTCCGGCCATCGCCAAGAAGCTAGTCGTTTCGAGCAGATGGGTTCCCAGGATTCGCTTCATGCCCCCTTCGTGAGCATGGAGTTTCCCTTGGTTCACGTTTTCAACGTAAAGGACTTCACGGCCTTTGACTGCAGCGGGCTTCAAGAACGCAAGGTAAACACTGAAAGGGACAACGATTTTGTTATCCTCCATCTTGCGATTGCGAACCTTGGCAAACATGAATTCATGTTCGCCCACATCGTCGCCGATTCGCTCTCGCTTTACCAAGACCCCAGTGTAGTCCTTGAGTTCGGCTCGAATCTGACCTAAGCTCTGGTGCGCTAACTGAATCGCGGGATCAAGCGGGTGAGGGGCGGTCGCACCCGAAGTCGATGGTTCGATCTTGGAGACCCTAAACACGGGTTCCGTCAGGCCGTTGGCGGGCGGTGGCTGCTGTGCAGCGACGAAACCGGATAAGAGCGTAGTGAAAGCTAGGGAGTACAAGGCAGTTCGAAACCAAGTTTTTCCAAATCGCTTCATCGAAAAAATACTCCGCTACTTCTCAGTTAGTTCCAGGTTGGGGTCGCAATCAATTGCGCCCACGGTTTTTTAGTCTCTTTATTTATCGATCGAAAGGTTGAGTTTTAATGAAAATTTGTAGCCAGCTCGTCACAAACCCACCTCAGCCTGAATTCCGTAAGGGAGCATTCTTGATACATTGCAACGCCGGTTTCATCTTGGACGCTTCTTTTTCAATATGCGGGGCAGTCTGAGCTGGCTTTCGGCCCGATAGCATTTGCAGGTACAGGCTCTCAAATCGGTCGACCATTTGTTCGACGACGAATCGTTCCATGGCCGATTTTTTTGCGGCACGCACCACTGCATGCCGCTGCGGTGTGTTTTCTATCGATAATTTCATCAGATCGGCTAAAGTCGCTGGATCGTTTCCATGGATTGGCCATCCCAGAATTTCGCCAGTTTCCGGCGAATAAAGCACTTCTTTTAGGCCTCCGACTTCCGTCGCAATAACGGGTGTTCCGATCATTTGAGCTTGAATCGTCACCAGCGAAAGACCTTCGCTAAGGGAGGGATGAACAAATGCATCTGCGGCACAAATCCAGCGTTCGGGTCGTTCTTGAAATCCGAGCAACCTAACCTGCTTCTGCAAATCGTATTTGCGAATGAGTTGTTCGAGCTCCGGTCTCGACTTGCCCTCTCCGCAAATGACAACGCAAAATTCGGGCATGTGCCATCGCAGGTGATGGGCTGCCTCGACAAGGCGTTCGTATCCTTTACATGGGATCAAACTCCCAACGGCGCAAAAAAGAGGAGTGCGATGGTCTATCCCAAGATGCTCGCAAGCCCAGAATCGCTCGACCCAACGCTCGAGTTGCGGCGGTTCCAGTCCGCCATGGATCACATAGGTTTTCCGCTCCGCCACGCCACCCTGGATACATACTTCGCGCACTGCGTTGGACACACAAACCACGGCATCGAGCATCCAGTTGTAACGGACCGCCGATCGAATTGGAAACGCGGTATGCTTGACCCCGACCCGCTTGATACCCAATTTGCCGATCATTGCGAGCGATCCCCACATCAGCGAATGGGAGTCGTTGGCGTGAATGAGTTGTGTGCCGTGTTTTGAGAGATGCGTGCGCATTCTCAGCAAGGCTTGCGGCGTTGGAATGCGTCCTGTCACTCCACAGCAATGGAATCCTGCGTTTAGGATCCGATGATGCAAAGGACTTGTTTCATCGCAAACCCAAAGAATCGAGTGACCGTGTTCGATCAGTCCATTCCCGAGCGACCATAAAAATTGCTCGCCGCCTCCCCAACTAATTTGGGAGGACATCAGCGCCAGCTTCATTTTCAGTGGCAGCATCTGAGGAATTCCTGGATGTAACTGGGAAAGGTGACCGAATGCTGGCGATGGTAGGCTTTTCCGTTCCACAGGGTCTAGGCCAAAACCCTATGTTCTAACTAGGGAGTCCTCGTTATCTTTTTAGCTGCTAAACCATTTCAGAAAGCTTGCCAACGGAAACCAATGAAACTTCGACGCAACACTTTGCGACCTCTTCGTTTCGATCCAACGGGAGCGATGCTCCCAATCTACGGTTTCAATGCCGAGCAAATGTCTGAATTGCTTCCGAAACTTGGCGGCATCCGCGATGCGATGATGACGACCGAGCTAGAAATGCTAGCAGGCAATTTACCGATTCCCGCCGAAATGGAACCGCTGGACGCAGGCTTCGTCATGATGCCGGATAGATTGCTCTCGGAGTACGAATCCAACCGGCAGGGGAGCGAACTCGGTAGGCTTTTCAAACGCGCTACACACCTTCACAGGATCGTAGATCGCGTGGTTGTGCTTGGTATTGGCGGCTCCTACAAGGGCGCTCGGGCGATCTTGGAATCATGTTGCCAGCCGTATTGGAACGAATTGTCGCGAGGCGATCGAGGCAGCAAACCTAGAATGAACTTTGAGGGTAACAACTTCGATAACGACGCTTCACAAGCACTTCTTTATTTGTTGGGAGCCCACAAAAACCAACCAGCGACCTCGGAACTGGAGCGATGGGCGTTGGTTGTGATTAGCAAAAGTGGCGAAACCCTGGAAACGGCAATCGCATTTCGCCAATTTCTCGCTGCACTCGAGTCTAGCACGGGGGGAGACCGCGAAAAACTGGTCGAGCTGTTGGTGCTAGTTACCGGATTGGGGGGCAAACTTCACCTAATGGCAGAGGAGCTCGGGGTCACCGAGTTCTATCCGGTCCCGGGTGGAGTTGGTGGGCCCTGCTCGATTCTCTCGGCGGTCGGATTGGTGCCGGCTGCGATGCTTGGTGTGAATGTCGTTGAACTATTGCAGGGAGCTTCGGCCATGACCCAACACTTTCGGACGGCAAAACCCGACGATAACATCGTTCTTCGGTACGTGGCTGCCAACCATTTGCTTGAAAAACACAGGGGTATCCACATTCGGGTCATGAGCGTCTGGAGCAACGCGTTAGAGTCGTTTGGTCTATGGTATGATCAGTTAGCCGCCGAAAGCCTTGGGAAACACCTCTTAGGCTTTACTCCCCTGACAACTCTCAATTCTCGCGACTTGCACTCTCGCCACCAGCAGGGAAAACGCGACAAAGTCTTTAACAACATCATCGTCGACGAAAATCGATTCGATTCACTAGCCATTGGAGCCAGAAATGCGGACGCCGATTCACTCAATGAAATCGCGGAAAAAACGCTGCCAGAAGTGATGAACGCTGCGATTGAAGGTACTAACCAAGCGTTGCGAGACGACGGTCGCCCATCCACCAATCTTTTCATTCCGCTCGTCGATGAGTTGCATATGGGACAACTTTTTCAAATGATGATGCTGGCGACGGTAGTAGAAGGTCGGCTGCTAGAGATCAATCCCTACGGTCAACCAGGAGCCGAGACCTATAAAAACAACAGGAATCGATTGCTTGGAAGGAAGTAATCACTTCGATGCATTTTCCGGTTCCCCGACACCGGACGTGGCGATAAACTAAACGACTCAACTTTCTTACCCGAAATAATTCAACGGAGTTTTTAACTCGTGACGACTCAATACACAGCAGCGATTGCAGGTCAGATTACCCCTGAAATGGAGTTCGTGGCAAAACGCGAAAACCTTACCCCCGAATTGATCCGGGACGAGGTTGCTGCTGGTCGAATGGTCATCCCTGCAAACAAAGTCCACTTGCAAGCCAACCTCGAGCCGATGTGCATCGGTATCGCCGCGACCTGCAAAATCAACGCCAACATTGGCAACTCGGCAGTTACGAGCAATATCGAGGAAGAATTAGAAAAACTTCATGTTTCAGTCCACTACGGTGCCGACACCGTCATGGATTTGTCGACGGGCAAGGACATCGACAATATCCGCAGCAAGATCATTGCTGCATCGCCCGTTCCGATCGGAACGGTGCCAATTTATCAAATGCTGGAAGAGTTGGGCGGCAACATCGAAGACATGCGGGCCCAACACTTCTTGGACATGGTCGAACACCAGGCCAAGCAGGGTGTCGATTACATGACGATCCATTGCGGTGTACTGCTGGAGCATTTGCATTTAACGACATCGCGAGTTACAGGCATCGTCAGTCGGGGGGGCTCGCTCATCGCCAAATGGATGATGGTACACCGCAAGCAGAATCCACTTTACGAGGCCTTCGACGACCTGTGCGACATCATGAAGCAGTACGATGTGACGTGGAGCTTGGGCGATGGTTTGCGCCCCGGTTCGATCGCGGATGCGAGCGATGCCGCTCAATTCGCTGAGCTGGATGTTTTGGGTAAGCTATGCAAGAAGGGTTGGAGCAATGGTACTCAAGTAATGGTTGAGGGTCCTGGTCACATTCCAATGGACCAAATCGAAATGAACATCAAGAAGCAAATTGAAGTTTGCCATGGCGCTCCGTTTTATGTACTTGGCCCATTGGTCACCGACGTTGCCCCAGGCTACGATCATATCACTAGTGCGATCGGTGCAGCATTGGCCGGTTGGGCAGGTGCAGCCATGCTTTGCTACGTTACACCCAAGGAACACCTAGGTTTGCCCAATCGCGAAGACGTCAAACAGGGGGTTATCGCTTACAAGATTGCGGCTCATGCAGCGGATGTAGCCCGCAAACGACCAGGTGCACAGGACCGTGACAATGCACTATCCAAAGCTCGATTCGCTTTCGATTGGAACGAACAGTTCCGGCTGTCGCTTGATCCAGAAACGGCTAAGGCTTATCACGACGAGACCTTGCCACAAGACACTTTCAAGAGCGCTCACTTTTGTAGTATGTGCGGTCCCAAGTACTGTTCCATGCGAATCACGGAAGACATCCGAAAGATGGCTGCCGAGAGCAAAGAACCAATTCTTGTTGAGATCAAAGGATAGTTGTGATTGCTGAAAAGTATGCCTTGCGATACCGACTGAAGCAACGAACTGTAACGAATAAAAAACACCAATGCACCACTCCGAGAACCGAGTCGACGAAGAGTCCGCCAAAACGATTTCCAGCCGTGAGCGAATCGGATTGATCCTGCTCACGATCTTTACCACCGTCTATTTTGGCTTTATTTTTCTTTGTGCGTTCGCCAACGCTTGGTTCTCTTCCAAGACGTTCTGGGAGGTGCCGGCCACGGTTTGGTATGGCTTTGGACTCATCGCATTAGCTCTTGTCATCGCAGGCGTTTACGGTCGACTTAGTCGAACCATTTCGAAGTCTTAAGAAAAGCAACTGAATGAACTCGTCGATACAAACCGTTCTTAAACGACTCGAGTCCAATATGGAAACAGTCGTTCTAGGAAAAATAGAAGTCGTTCGCAAAACCATCATCGCCTTATTAGCAGGCGAACATATCCTCCTCGAAGATGTCCCTGGTGTCGGAAAAACGTTAGTTGCCAAGGCGCTCGCAAAGAGTATCGATGGCATCTTCACGCGAGTTCAATTCACACCGGATTTACTCCCTACCGATATAATTGGTAGCAGTATCTACCACAATGGCGAGTTCAAGTTCAGCCCGGGGCCAATTTTTGCCAACGTTGTCCTAGGGGATGAAATCAATCGAGCACCACCGCGAACCCAAAGTGCAATGCTCGAAGCAATGAGTGAGCGTCAAGCGAGCGTCGACGGAAAAACCCACCGGATGCCAGATCCTTTTCTGGTTATCGCAACTCAAAACCCATTTGAATTCGAGGGGACGTATGTTCTTCCGGAAAGTCAACTGGATCGATTCATCATGCGAATTGATGTTGGATACCCCTGTCGCGAAGCGGAACGCAATGTACTCCGTTCCCATCGAGTTGGAGAGCCAGTTGATCAGATGAAACCGGTCGTCACTCTGGCTGAGATTCGCGAAGCTCAAGCCATCACGCGCACGATTCAGGTGGAGGATTCGATTCTTGACTATTTACAAGGCATCGTCGAGCAGACTCGCAATAGCCATGAATTGCAAATTGGGGTAAGCACGCGAGGTGCACTTGCTTTCTATCGCGCTTCACAAGGTTCTGCTTTACTCGCAGGTCGTTCCTTCGTCGTTCCCGATGACGTCAAGAAAATGGCTGCTCCCGTGCTAGCCCACCGAGTCATGCCACGCGGATTCGCAGCCGGCAGTGATCGCTCTGCAGCCGAAGCGATCATCCAGAAATGTTTGGAATCGGTTCGAGTGCCAACGTAAGCGAATCCAATCATGTCAGCTAAAAATACGACCGCAACGGTTTCAACTCGATTGACTCGAGAAGGCATGCAAGTCTTGTTTATGGCTATCTTCGTTTTGCTGGCAGCTATTCTAAGGGACGTCAATTTATTGATTGTTTTGGCAGGAACTTTGCTTGCAACCCTTTTGATTCAATGGCGAGTTTGCGCGAAAACGCTTAAGGGTCTATCCACGTATCGGCGACTTCCCAGATCGATGCACTCTCGAAAAGGATTTGAAGTTGAGCTGGTCATTATGAACCCAAAAAAATGGCTGGGTGCCTGGCTGGTTCTAGCTCAAGATCGCATCAAGTATGTTTCCGCAGACCCTGCATCCGAGCAAATTTCTCAAGGTATCGGTTTGCTTTACTCATCCATTGCTCCATGCTCAACTCGTATACAAAAATATCGTTGTATAGTGCAGCGTCATGGAAAGTATCAGTTTCTCGGTACGGAACTTACGACACGATTCCCATTCGGGCTGTTGCGGGGAATAATGCCACACAACGGGGGCGACACTTTTATCGTCCAACCAGCGATCGGTAAGCTAACCCCGTCATGGCTTGAACTGTTCGGCATTCGAACTTCCAACGCGAGACTACGACAAACTCGTTCGCTATCTGACGAGGGGGACTTTTTCGGCTTGCGAGCGTATCGCCCCGGCGATAGCCCGCGTTGGATCCATTGGCGATCCTCGGCTAGACGGGACGAACTTATGGTAAAGCAATTTCAGCAAGCTGACAGCCGAGAGCTGATTGTGCTCCTGGACCTATTTCCAAGTTCCAGCCTCGACCAACAGTATCGCGGCTCTCAGCAGAAGCACCAGCAGTTGGCTATCGAATTTGTGGCAACACTTGCCAGTCACGTTGCTTCGTCGAATTTTGGAGTGATCTCCGTGGCGATCTCCGACGCCGAGCCGACGATCGCTGGCCGAATTCAGTCTCGATCTCAGAGTTCTGGACTACTTGATAGACTTGCGATCGCCCATAGTGGCGATGAAGACAAAATCGAAGTGGCCTTAGGCCTGCTGGAACGCGAGTTTCGTCGTGTCGAAAATTTAACCGTTGTCAGTACACGGCCGCAAGTTGCATTTCAGTCGCAAGTCAATGAAAACACCGCCATCATTTTCTGGCGGTCCATAACATGGCTCGACGCCAGTGCTGGCGACTTAACAAAGTACTTTGCACCTGCAGAGTAGAACGCAAACCGCCGTTCGGATTCGATAGGATTATTCATGTTATCACTCGTCATTAGGACGCTGCTGCATTTCCGAGGGCTGCTTGTTCCCGTCGCCATGGGTGTAGCCGTGGCCACCGCAGTCATCGTGGGCGCATTGGTCGTGGGAGATAGCATGCGAGGTTCTTTGCGATTCATCGCCATGGATCGTATCGGCTCAATCGATTCCGTTTTGATTGCCCCAAGGTGGTTTGATGAAGGTCTTGCAAAAAACCTGCTATTTGACGATTCGCAAATCGGCTCCATCCATAGCTTGGTATTCGTCCAACAAGCCATCGCGGAAAAGGAATTACATCGAGCAAGCGAAATGGCTTTGCTTGGAGTCGATCCGGATTTTTGGACGCTCGGGACGATCAAACCGAAACGCCCGCCAGAAGACAAGGAAGTCATTCTCAACCAGTCGCTGGCTGATAAACTGCACGCGGAAGTAGGAGAGTTAATCAAGTTGCGTGTTGAAAGTCAAGCCCTCGTTCCTGCGGACAGTCCACTAGGCA
>CAMDKL010000087.1 GCA_945900945.1 Pirellula staleyi DSM 6068 | reverse complement strand
AGCATGAAGGCGTACTTAATGCGAGAAGACTTCAATCGATTCTGGACGTACACATCGGCAACCTGGGCATCGAAGTTTTTGCGAGACTGGTGCGTGCGAGCAAACCAATCGCAAATCGAGCCGATGCAAAAGATGGCAGCCACGTTGCTCAAGCATGAGCCCCTTCTGCTTAATGGGTTTGAATCCCAGGGGTTATCCTCAGGGGTTGTGGAGGGCTTTAACAACAAGGCGAAATTGACCATGAGAAAAGCATACGGTTTCAAGGAGTACGAAACCATTAAAACAGCGTTATATCACCAGCTTCGGAATCTGCCTGAGCCAAAAACCACCCACAGATTCTGCTGACGAGGCTTTTTCTTAGTGTGCTTGGATTCGGGCAGGGAAACATTCGTGACAGCACAATGGAGAAACTCGCAGACAAGGGTAACGGCAACTACGCCTTTATCGATTCCATGTTAGAAGCTCGCAAAGTTCTTGTGGAACAGGTTGGCGGAACATTGGTAACAATCGCCAAGGACGTAAAAATCCAAGTCGACTTCAACCCAATCCACGTTTCCGCATATCGCTTGCTCGGATATGAGAATCGCAAGCTTGAAAACCAAGATTTCCGTGACGATCAAAAAGACGCGGGTGAGATCGGAGCAGGGCATACAGTCACCGCATTTTATGAGCTGATTCCAGCCGGAGTCGAATATTCGAACAAAACAACTCGACGTTCGGAATTTGTCGAGCAAAAACAAGCGGCGGCATCGGATTCCGGAACCATGTTGACTGTCAATTTGCGATACAAGCAGCCTGATTCTGAGTTCGGTCAGGAATTCCAAAAACGGGTGCCCAAAGAGACTTTGAGTGAACAGGCGTCAACGGACTTTCGTTTTGCCACGAGCGTTCTTGCGTATGGCATGCTGCTACGTGACAGTCAATACGTTGGCAAGGCAACATGGGAATGGGTAATTTCGACCGCACAAGAAAGTACTGGTAAAGACCCGTCTGGTTTGCGAGCCGAGTTTGTACAACTGGCCATGACGGCCAGTCGCATGCGTAAGTGAATGTTATCGTCAGCCTGAGGACAGGCTGAGCTACGTGTTGGCTGACCTAGGTGATGGATTCGTCGTGCCATTTGTTGAGCTGTTCGTTCCCAACCCTGGTGCAAAAATCGCCGAAGGATTCGCTTTCGGTTCGTTCTGCCTTGAACGCCACAAACAGCGGCTTAAGTGTCGAGACAATACTCTCGAATGGGACGAGGTCTTTAAAAATGAAGGCAAGTCTCGTTCCGATCCTCGTGCCACCGACATACATTGTATATTTCCCTTTTGCTTTGCCTACCAAGCCGATATCGGCGTTGTAAGGCCTGGCGCATCCGTTAGGGCAGCCGGTCATTCGGAGCGTAAACAACTCTTTGTCCAGCCCCATGTCAGCAAGGACTTTTTCCAGGTCGTCGATCAAACCTGGAAGCGCGCGTTCACTTTCCGTGATCGCCAATCCACATGTCGGCATTGCAACGCAGGCAATCGACCAACGGCGTACGTTGGATAAGTCTTCGGTGAGTGGCAAACCTCGCTTCTTAATGAGGCCTTCCAATTTGCTCTTGTTCTTTTCCTCGATGTCGCAGAACAAAATGCTTTGGTGCGCCGTAAGTCGAATTTCAGGATTCAATTCCTGGCAGATGTCTCGCAGAGCTGCCTTCCAAGCACGGTCTGCGTTGTCATACAAGCGACCGTTTTCGACGTTAAATCCGTAGAACCACTTTCCGTCTCCTTGCTCGTCCCAACCCATGTGGTCATTATGCTCTCGCACATCATCGTGGGTGCAGTCGGCTAGTTTCGTCCCATAATACTCTTCGACCTTGGCACGGAACCAATCGATCCCTTCGTCGTGTATCAAATACTTTAGGCGAGCACGTTTTCGGTCGCCACGAAAACCGAAGTCGCGTTGAACTTTCACGACGGCTTCGGCAACTGCGATGGCCTGCTGCGTGGTAACAAATGCCATGCGTGTCGCTAGCCGAGGGAACGTTTTCTTGGCGCTCGGAGTGATGCCCAGGCCGCCTCCCACCGCGACGTTGTAGCCGATGATTTGGCCATCGCGGATGACAGCGATGTAGCCTAAACAATTGGTATAAACATCAGTGCAGTTGTCGTCAGGCAAAGCGATCGCTGTCTTGAATTTACGAGGCAAATAGGTTTTTCCATAGATTGGCTCGTAAATTTCATCGCTGCCGCCCTCGAGCGTTTCCTCGCCCGAGTCGGGGTCCTTGAGCCAAAGTTCATAGTACGCCTTGGTGCTCGGAGCCAAGTGCATGGCCAAATCATAAGCGAGTTTCTGAATGACTGGTCGAATATTGTCTTTGTACGGAGCTGGGCATGCCATCACGTTTCGATTGACGTCACCGCATGCGGACAAGGTACTCAATTGGCAATCGTTGATGCGACGAATACATTGGCGTAAGTCGGACTTAAGAATACCGTGGAGTTGTAGACCTTGGCGTGTTGTCACTTTGAGCGTTGTATTGCCGATTTCATCGCACAAGTCCAGATGCGCAATCAATTGCGGACTCGTCATGATGCCTGCCGGGATCCGGCTTCGAACCATAAAGCTATAGGCTTTTTCTGATTTGCCGCTTTCGGTTGCGGCGCCCCTGGCTTCGCGGTCGTCTTGTTGGTAAGTTCCGTGGAACTTCAAAAGTTGTATATCCTCCTTGCCAAAATGGTCTGTTGCTGCCGCGAGTTCCTCGCCGATCGTTCCGCGGAGATAGTTACTAGCAGTCTTCATTCCTTCGACTGGACTGAGCTTTTCTTCCGCTGTTTTTTCGTTGTCTGCCATTTAGGAAAGGTTCTCTAACGGTTGAGCTTGATTGATGGCGAATGTCGACCAGGCGGCTCGACGAACCACCGGTTGAAACAATATAACAAATGAGGATTTTGCCGATATCCCGAAACTCCTAGCACCTGCAACGCAGAGGTGTCGGAGATCTCCTTAGCGTTCGAAGTTCGCTTTTTTTGACCTCTTCTAGTAACAATTCTTATGACGGCACGCATTTTAGATGGCAAATCGATAGCCCTGCAAATTCGAAAAGAAATTGCGATCGAAGTGGCTGCTTTGGTGGATCGACGCGGCATAGAGCCCTGTTTGGCAGCTGTATTGGTTGGAGAGGACCCCGCGAGTCAAGTCTATGTTAAGAACAAGGAAATTGCATGTGAGAAAGCTGGTATTCGAAGTCGTCTTTTCCGATTGCCAAGCAGCACGTCGACAAGCGAACTCGTGGAGCTTTTGTCGCAGCTCAATTGCGACGTAAAGATTCACGGGATTTTGGTCCAATTGCCTTTGCCAAAGCAAATCAACGAGCGGCTGGTGCTCGATGCCGTATCGCCAGCAAAAGATGTGGATGCGTTTTCTCCTGAAAATGTGGGGCTCATTTCGCAAGGCCGCCCCCGTTTTTTGCCGTGCACCCCGCATGGCGTGATGCAGTTGCTGGGACGTTGCCAAATTGAGACGGCAGGCAAAGAAGTAGTCGTCGTCGGCAGAAGTGAGATTGTAGGGAAGCCGCTGGTATCGATGTTTCTTCAAAAAACCGGGCCTCTAGGGCCGACCAATTCTAATGCAACTGTGACATGTTGCCACAGCCAATCTGCAAACCTAGCAAGAATCACTCAACGAGCCGAAATTCTCGTGGTCGCAATTGGCAAACCCAACTTCATAACGTCCGAAATGGTTCGTCCCGGCGCGGTAGTAATCGATGTTGGCATCAATCGGCTCGGCGACAAGTTGGTGGGAGACGTGGATTTTGAATCGGTCTCGAAAATAGCTGGAGCGATCACGCCGGTGCCTGGTGGAATTGGCCCGCTGACCATTGCAATGCTTTTACGAAATACATTAACGGCGGCAAGTATCTCGGATGGATTCTAATAAGTTAGTCGATGGATCAACCACGGGTATCCGTGAAACGCGAATATGGTCGGGCAAGAAGCGGGGGAAAATGCATCAAACGCGGAATCGCTCAGTCCATGTGGATGCTGTGACTCGGACTGCAATCGCATCAAGTCGGCGCTATTGATTACTTGCACTTTGAGATCGGTCATGGTCTCAGTCGTTGGAACATCACCACAGCAGGCAAAAATAACATCTGGCGCGCCATGCATACCATTCGACGCCTACGTCAGGATCCCAAGACCGGCCTTGCAGTGCTCGTCCACTCTAGCCGCTTGCCATATGGAATGGATGCGGCCAATGCACACTTCAACGGTCTCAGCCATGGCTGGATGCATAAGGCTTGGGTCGTCGCCTTCAACAAAAAAAGGCTCGTATCCATAGCCGACCAAGAGCGATTTCAACTCTTCCGCCGGGATGATGGACAAGATCGTCGGGTTTGCGATCTTGTAGCCGTTCAAATGCAATATAGGCATTACCGCTCCATCGCGAGCGGGTTTCAAGAATTTGTTGCCGTGCCAACCCGTTGCGAGTGGTCCCGTTTCCGCTTCGCCATCCCCTACGACTGTTGCTGCGATGAGATTGGGGTTGTCAAATACTGCCCCGAACGCATGCGAAAGTGCACAGCCTAATTCACCGCCCTCGTGGAGAGAACCGGGCGTCTCGGGAGCGACATGAAATGGGATTCCGCCTGGGAAACTGAATTGGCGAAACAGCTTATGTATGCCTGACTCGTCTTCTGTAATTTCGGGATAGACTTCGGTGTAGGTGCCTTCGAGATACGTGTTGGCCCCCAATGACCCAATAACCTAGGCTTCACATGCTCCGGCTTTAACTCTTGTCGCAACAACGGGTTTTTTAGAATGCAAAAAACTGAGCTCGGATGATGTTCAAATGAAGCTGCAATCGATTTTGGATGGCATCAGCTTGATGTGCGGTATCAAATCCAAGTCGGCTCCCAACCTTTACGATACGGTTTAGTAAGCCATTGCTGGGCTTTTGCGTGATTCGTAATTTGAAGAGCCGTCGAATCCCACTTGAGCTCCTGTTCTGGAAATCGAATTCCAATGGTTCCTAATAACACAGCCTCTGTAAGTGGTCCTGCATAATCGAAGTGCGATGTCGTTTTCCCAACACCCCGGCATGCGTCCGCCCATTGGACATAGTGATCGACTTCTTTGACCACGGGAATCGTGTCTGCAGGAAACTTTGCTTCAGGGAAGAGTTTCGGCATGTTCACGTGGGGAATGACCAGCGTTCCCTTTTCGCCTACTAGCACAGATCCAGTGCCCGGGAGTTTGGTTCCAGCAGGGATGTCGCTGAGCAGTTCGCGGTTTGGCGCCGCACCTACCGCGTCGTACCAAGTGACGCGAATGGTTGGGCCAAACGTATACTCCGTTCCAGGGAAATCGTATCGCACCGTAGCTCTGTCGGTCCAAGTCTCTGGCATCAACATCGGTGCAGTCGCTGTGAGGGCCGTTGGAGAACCAAGCTTCAACGACTTAAATACCGGGTCCAAGATATGGCAACCGAAATCCCCTAATTGACCAGTTCCGTAATCCTGCCAGCCTCGCCAATTGAACGCATGGTACATGCCTTGTTTGTAGGGGCGCTCCGGTGCAACACCTTGCCATAGATCCCACCGAACATGACTCGGGACCGGGTCTGATCCTTCCGGTCGCGGAATGTGTCTTGGCCAAGCTGTTCCCCCACCTTGCCACGAGTGGACTTCTTTCACCTTGCCGATCATGCCTGAATGAACGATCTGAACGGCCGTGCGGTATGCCGAGTGAGATTGGATTTGGTTGCACATTTGCGTCGTAACCTGGAACTTCTTGGCAGCCAATTGCATTTGCCTCGCCTCATGAACCGTGTGTGTGAGCGGTTTTTGGCAAAACACATGCTTGCCAAGTTGCATGGCAGCCAAAGCGATCGGCGCGTGCATGAAGTCGGGCGTTGATACCAACACTCCCTGAATGTCCTTCGACGCATCCAGCAGCTTGCGCCAGTCATCGTATTTCCTGGCGGTTCCGTATTTCTCAGCAGCTTGACCAAGGTGTCCCTTTGAGCTGTCGATGTTACAAAGTCCGATGACCTCAACGTCTGGACTTGCCGCAACGCCGGTCAGATCGCTCCAACCTTTGCCTCCGGTGCCGATACTGGCGATTCCTAAGCGGCTGTTTGCTCCATAGATTCGTGAATACTGAAGTGCAGGAAGGGCGATAGCCGCACTGGCAATCGCAGCGGATTTGACAAACGATCGGCGGTTGGGTTGCAAAGGCATGGAAAGTTCTCCGGAGGGGTAGATGCAGTGGTACAGCTTTCGATTTTACAGGAATTGGGATTGCAAGTAGTGGGCACAAAGCGAGAATCGCAAAAAATGCGATCGGCATTTGGTTTACCTCACAACCCATATCGGACCGAATCGAAATGGAACTGCCACGATCAATACGCGTTCGGCAATATTTTGAAGCCACAAATCCAGTCGATCTTCGAAAAACGCTTGACGTCGAATTTGCAAAGTTACGAGACAAAATTCAGCCGGGAGATCGCATCGCGGTTGGAGTTGGCAGCCGCGGAATAACACACTTGGCAGAAATTGTGGCCGCAGTTCTCGATCAGCTTCGATCCATTGGAGCGAAACCCTTTATTATTCCTGCAATGGGAAGTCACGGCGGGGCGACTCCGCAAGGCCAACGCGATGTGCTTGCTCGATACGGCATCACCGAGGAATCGATGAAAGCGCCCATTCGGGATTCGCTCGAAGTTCGACAAGTCGGTGTTTCAACCGACCAAATTCCAGCATATTGCAGCACCGAGGCACTTGCTGCCGACGGCATCCTGCTTATCAATCGAATAAAGCCGCACACCGATTTTTTTGGTACCCTGGGGAGCGGGCTGATCAAAATGTGCGTCATCGGCTTGGGCAAACGGACCGGAGCGACGGCCATGCATCTCGCTGCAATACAGTTAGGCTACGAGCGTGTGATTCGTGGACTTGCAAATGTAGTCATTCAGAATGCGCCGGTACTCGGCGGAATCGCGATCATCGAAAATCAATTCCACGATACCGCTCGAATCCTTGTCGTGCCGAAACAAGAAATGGAAACAGCGGAAAACGACTTACTGATTGAAGCTAGATCGCTGATGCCGATGTTGCCTTTTGAGGATATTGACTTACTGATTGTCGACCAAATTGGCAAGAACATTAGCGGTGCAGGAATGGACCCCAACGTGATCAATCGAAGCATCCATGGTTACAGCAGTCTGCCGATGCGTGGAGATCGCACTTCGCCATTCATTCGCAGAATCTTCGTAAGAGGCTTAACGACCGAAACACACGGAAATGCGATCGGAATCGGAATGGCAGATGCGACCACGAAACGCTTGGTTCTCGCAACCGACCACGAAGCGACCAACATCAATGCATTGACCTCGCTGACGCCTCAAAGTGCCAAGATCCCTTTAACCTTCGAGACGGACCGCGAAGCGATTGAAAAAATGCTGGCTTCATTGCCGCTTTCGAATTCGTGCAATGCAAGAATAGTTCGCATCCTCGATACGCTTTCCGTCGCCGAGATGGAAATTTCCGAGTCTTTGTGGTCCGAGAATAGGACGAACGTGAATTTGACCGCAATAGACGAATTGCGTGCTATTGAATTCGACGCGGACGGGAATTTGGCCGCACAACTTACTTCATGATTTGACCTGACAGCTCAGAATCGTATCAAGGATGCCGGCAAACTGAAACGGCTTTGCAACAAGGATGTCAGCGCCCCATTGCTTGAGAGTTTTCCAATCATCCCACCTAGGAAAGGGATCCGCAACGACGATGGTTGCATCCGGGAACTGCTGTGCTACTTTACGGACAAGACACGCTCTTGGTCCTCCCCCATCCTCAGCTAGATGTCGCTCGCGGACGGCCAATGGTTCTGACTCAAGGTCGATGACGATGACATCGGGCTTAGCCCACAATTCGATATGTGTTGGAGTGGTCGCAACACATTGGATTTTATATCGCGCAAATGCGTCACACCAAAGTTGCCGCGTCGTCGCTGTCTCCGTCACGACCAGTGCCAATTCGATGGCATTCGCGGTTGAATGGCTGTCTCTTAAACGACATTCCATGGCAAGGCTTGTGTCGATCCAACGTTGGACGCGTGGACTGACTCTCCGATTGCCGACGGAGTTGCTCGAAACGGTTGATGATTCTTTTGGAGCCGCATGAGAAAGATTGACCAGCCACGGCAAGATTCGGTCGAATAATTCATACCAGTAAAAAGTCGGCAATGTTTCTGGCAAAGGAAAGGTGCGTCGATGCCCAACCCAATCGTCTCCTAACAACACGCACCAAGGCATGGAACAAGGTTGATCGCGTCTTTTCACGAAATCAACTGCGGGCTCGAATCGAGACTCGAGGGCAAAGAGTAGCGCATGGGTAGGCACCGTCCTGTCCGAACCAGTCGATTGCGAATGCAAAAATACCCAGTCCTCGACGTCTCGTTCTGCCAATACCGTAACATCGCGGAAATGACCAAGTATCCAATCCCAATGATCATGAGTTGGACCGAACCAGCCGATTGCAATCGAGTCGCTCATTCACCAACCGTGGACTCGATAAGTTCCAATTCTGCAGTGCGGATGATTTCGATCGCTTCGATTGCGGAGGAAGCGGATCTCAGCATCGTCAGAAAAACGTCGTCTGTTACCAGCCTTGCCAACCTTGCCAATATTCGCAAATGGACGCAATCGTCGGTTGAGCAGATCAAAAAGAAAACGTCTGTCATGTGTCCCGACACATTGCCGAAAGGAATCGGCTGTGTTGATATACCCAATGCGACCAAGGGCTCCGCTAGTATCGATGTTTGAGGTCTTCTAGGATGGAGCAACGCCACGCCATTTTCAAGCGCTGTCGGGTGAATTGCTTCGCGAGCAGCGACCGCTTCGGCCATCGTTGCCGGATCCCAAAGTAGACCCGTTTGCGAAGCGAGACTACACATTTCCCTAATGACGGAACCTCGCGTTCGAGCGTCCAAGGGAACTGCGACTGCGAGCGGACAGAGGAAATCGGATAACATGGTCCGTTCATCTGAAGTGACGTCCATATTTCGTTCCAGGACTTTTTCGACTCTTTCTAATTCCTGAGCGTCGCCGACCCCGATTCGATCTTCTAGCCAATGATGGATCTCGGACTCCGAAAATCGCCATTCATTATTAACTCGTCTACCTGGGATTTTCCCACGGACGACCATCTTGCTCACCTCGGCAGGCGTGATATGCAAATAGAGTGCTAATTGGTCGATGTCGAGGTCTTTACTGGCCATTGATTCATTCTGCTTAAAACCATCCGTATTAGTTGGATGGTGGATGATCTTGCTGAGCCGCAGGCGCTAGCCGCGTTGGTAATTGCCAATGTTTCCCACCGCAGCTAGCGCCCGCAGCTCAGGTTTAGGTCAAAGCCAACGCGATAGCGGCAGGCTATTCCAGGAAGGAAAATCTAAATTTTTGCCAAATCCGCATTCGGCTCTGGCTGCGAGTGTAATAATAGGTGCTTTCCGGTGGTACCCGAAAAACTTCCTCTATGAGAACAATTCACAATGATTTCACGAACTTTACTAAAAACTACGGACTCCAACCCCGCTTCGCTACCAAAAATGCAACGACGTGCCCTTCTGCGAAGCGGTGGAATTCTGGCAGCTGCCATTGCTTGCAATCGTTTTCCGGTCCTGAATCTCGCAAACGCCGGACTTGCCCCGGCAAGCAATCTCAAGCTTGGATTGCAGCTCTACTCGCTCCGAAAGTTTTCATTGGATGTAGCTTTGCAACACGCAAAAGACCTTGGCTTTGAGCAAGTGGAATTCTACGGCGGCATGTTTCCAATCGATTCCAGCGAGGAAAAAATTGCCGAAGTGGTGGGTAAAGTGAAAGCGCTCGGCCTTACCATTTCAGCTCACGGCGTGAACCCATTCGGCAAAGATTTCGCTGCAAATCGACGCATTTTCGAATTTGCAAAAAAGGCAGGACTCAAAACCATTACGGCAGGTCCAGCCCCCGAATCGATGGACAACTTGAACGATTTAGTCAAAGAGTTCAATATCCGAATTGCAATCCACAATCACGGTCCGAAAGATCGATTTAACAAAGTCGCTGACTTGCTTAAGGCGCTCGAAGGACGCGACGAACGCATCGGCGCGTGCGCTGATTTGGGCCACTACATCCGTTCAGGTGAGAAGCCTGTCGAGGTCATCCGATCCCTACAAGGCCGACTCTTTGGTGTTCACTTAAAGGACTTCGCGACGATGGAGGACAAGGCGAAAGGTGTCCTACTTGGCGAAGGGCATTTGCAATGCGACACCGTTTTTGATGCGATGGTTAAAGCCAAATTCCCATCCGACGGAGCCCTATCGCTCGAATACGAAGAAAATCCAGACAACCCAATCGACGACATTCGAAAGTGTGTAGCCGTAGCCAAAAAGGCGTTGTCTGCAATCACGTCCTAGTACATTAACCAGCCTACGTTTCATACGAAAAATAAGTGGCATAGGCTTCCTGCCGATATATTCCCCACAACTTTTTCGTTCGACTCCCACGAGCTTGTCTCGTGGGTGAGAGAGTTTGGGAACCAGATCGTGCCTACCCAGAATCCCTATTTTTAAATTTGCTGGCCGCAGGAGGCGGCCAGCAATTTTGAAAATAGAGGGAAGGCGCGTGGTTGGGCAATATCTGGTTACCAAACTTCGCGTCCTGCCAGGAGAGCGGTATCAGCTGATTTGAGGGGTATAGAAAGGCTTCCAGTCTTGTGGACATCAAATCACAGTCTGGAGACTTACGCCACAATGAAGAATCGGCACTAATTTTCGCTCGATGCTAAGGCGTCGCTCCAGTCAGCACCCCTGAATCGGTGTTAGGTTCAGGTTTGACCGGTTGTGCCAGCGGAACAACTGCCGAATACGACCCAGTCCAGTCCCGGCGTCGTACGATGAAAGCGTTTCTTCATGCTGCCGATAAAATCAATTGGCGAGAACGTTCTGGGAAATACAGTCGATGATGCAAGTGGTTCAGTATGCACCACTGATTCCGCTTCAACCGATGGGGCGTAGGACTCGGGAGGGTCCATCGATTCGATGATCCCGGTAATGAGTTCTAAATTGAGTTCAGCACCGGCCTCGATTTTGCATTCGATCATCGTGTGCATTTGCGTCTCGACTTCGGCGCAAATACTGGTTCGCTCGGTACGCATTGTCCCGCCGTCTAACAGAACCTGCTCGATTCGGTCCAAGAAGGCGTTGATGATTTGTGTTATTTCGATTGGGTAGGGTTCATTTATGTCCATGACGATCAGGTCCTTTTCGATTCGATTTACAGAAAATGTTTCAGGTGATCGCTACGATGCGACCGAGGTTTCTCTGTGCGATAGCAAAGAAGAAACGCTATCGACGATCGTGCCCCAAGCACTCGACAATTCGCAAAGCCTCTTTTTGCCAGAAACAGACAGACTGTAATAGCGGCGTGCAGGCCCGTTTGGGCTTTTCGCCGTTCGATGCTTCAGCAAGCCTTCACTGCAAAGCCTTGCTAAAAGCGGGTAAATGGTGCTTTCAGTCACCTCCATCCCAGGAATTTTTCCAAGCGTTTCTACAATCGCATATCCATAGGTCTCCTCACGCGTAACGACTGCAAGAACGCAAAGTTCAAGAACACCCTTCCGCATTTGGGACAGCCACGTTGTATCCATGGTCGAATCCTCCATCAGTTGATCAGCCCATCTTCAGAAAAATACAGTTATCTACTATGGTTCGCATAGTAGTGGCAATTCTTGGGAAAGTCAACAAGAAATTTAATAACCGCTGTCCATCGCCGGACGCACCCAATTCCAGTAAACCAAACACTACCAATTCAAAACCCAGGACGGCTAACTAAAATCTGCGGACCACTATCGCAATTCCTTTTCATCCGCAGATTGCACAGATTCTGGCAGAGTGAGTAAGCCAGCAATACTGGTCTGTGATGGAGGTTTTTTTGTCGCTCTGGTGCCTGATTAGGCTTGGGTTTGACACTGTCACTGGACATTTTAGAAGAAGTATCGCATCCGCAGATTCATTTTCATGCTTCGGTTCCAGACTGCTGTCACTAGGCTTCTCAACAACGCATTTTCGATTTCCAAACAGTCTACCATTTATGCTATGATCGAGTATCTGCAGTTCTTCTCTTCTCCTACCGAAAATCCCTTGCATGCGCGAAACCAATTCCTTTTTCCGCGAATTACTAAGGTGCAATCAACAAGCGGTTCGCATCTGCGTTGTCTTTCTTTTCGCAATATTCGCATCGGATCGTTTGTGCACTGCTCAAGAGCGTCCGAATATTCTCTGGTTTATCGTCGATGACATGTCCGCTCATTTTTCTTGTTACGGCGAGAAGCTCATCCAAACGCCAGCGGTGGACAGACTCGCTGCCGAAGGCACACTTTTCACTCGGGCGTATGTGACAGCACCTGTGTGCTCGGCATGCCGCTCGGCTCTTATCACTGGTATGTATCAAACGACCATCGGCTCCCATCATCATCGCAGTGGGCGAGGCGAATTGAAGATTCACCTGCCAGAGGATGTCACACCTGTACCAGCACTGTTCCAAAAGGCGGGTTACTTCACATGCATCGGAAGCGGATTGGTTGATCATGACTTCCGCAACGTGACCTACAATGACGGCGGTAGGAACAAGAGGGGGAATTCGATTATCAGAAATCGGATGGGTAAGACGGATTACAATTTTGAATGGGATCCAAACATCTTTCTTAGCCACGACTGGGCAGGCCGCGCGGCAAACCAGCCCTTTTTCATGCAGGTACAGCTACACGGTGGCAAGCTGCGCGAGGGGCCGCCAGAAGCCCGTGCAGCCTTCCGCCAGCGTGTGATCGACGAACTAGGAAGCGTCACTGACCCGAAACGCGTTTCACTTCCGCCGTACTACCCGCGCGAGCCTGCGTTGCTGGAGGATTGGGCCATGTATCTCGACAGTGTGCGGCTGACCGATTTGCATGTGAATCGCGTGATCGCACGACTGGAAAAAGAGCGACTTTTAGAGAAAACACTTATCATCTTTATGACCGACCATGGTATCAGTCATGCGCGTGGCAAGCAGTTTCTCTATGATGAGGGTACTCACATCCCGTTTGTCGTCCGTGGGCCAGGCATCTCTAAAGCAACTACGCGCCCAGACATGATTGAACATATCGACATGGCCGCATTATCACTCGCCGCTGCTGGTATCTCGATCCCTGCAAGTATGCAAGCACACAATGTCTTTTCGAAGGAATACCAGCCACGCGACGCTGTTTTTGCAGCCCGAGATCGCTGCGACGAGACAGTGGAACGCCTCCGTAGCGTGCGCACCGATCGGTTCCTCTATATTCGTAATTTTTACCCACAGCGACCGCATTTACAACCAAACGCGTACAAAGACGGCAAAGCTATTGTTCAGACGCTTCGCACCGCGCACGCGGCAGGAACGCTGTCAGCAGTTTCGGAATCGTTACTCTTCAGCCCCACTCGGCCGGCCGAGGAACTCTACGAATATGCAATCGACCGATGGCAAATCACCAACCTTGCAAACCATGCCGATTTCCAAGATCAACTTGGTTCGCACCGCCATCGTCTCGATCAATGGATGATCGCGACACAAGACAAAGGCTCAGAGTCCGAAGCCATGTACGATAGTGATATGGCAGAGTATCTCAAAAAGCAAAACCCAGAAGTCGAAAAGAACATGGCCCTGATGAAACAGTGGGCGCAGGCAGGGAAATAAGAAACGAGGTCAGTACGGAATAGGTACGGTATTCGAATCAGCAAGAGTGGCGCTCCGAGTGCCATAAAAAGCCACGGGCACAGAGACGCTAAGCATTCACGGGTTGGTAAGAAAGTCGTGCGACGTTTCAGTCGTCGTGAAATCATTCTGGCGAGCGGAGCGGGATTGTCTGTGCCATTGATTACTAGTTGGGTGCAGTGAAGCAGTGCATTATCCCATCTCCGCTGCCGAGATAGACGGCGCCATTCGCAATCGCTGGAGAAGAAACAATCTTACCACGCATCTGATACGTCCATACGATTTCACTATCGCTGATGGTGCCATCCGAGTTCGGATCGTCAGCTGTCGATGTCGAGTACCCGGTGTTCAGCAAATTGCCGCGAAACTTGGTCCACTCGGGTTGGAGTGGAATGCGATTCTCGAGCGTTTTCCTATTCGGGTCGTCGCTTATCGTCTGAGAGTGGAGTTCACTTCCGAGGAAAGCCATCGCGGCTAGGAGCACCGCCGTGTCAACTATTCGGAATGCCCGCGACATGTTGAACCTTAATTCTAATTTCTTGTGGAAATAGCAGTCAAAAAGGGAACCATCGGGGAAATGCTGAAACAACAAAACCCAGCGTTTTGCTGGGTTCTGATGGTGCCGGATGGCTTGGAAAAGTCTACGAAATGACCCCGACGGGAGTCGAACCCGTGTTACCGCCGTGAAAGGGCAGTGTCCTAGGCCTCTAGACGACGGGGCCGCATTTCTGCTGGCAATGCCTTGAAGCGAGGCAAGAGTTTACGAGACACGGGAGTTCTGTCAAGTCTTGCAACGAAAAGGCGTTAAAGAACTGGGCCAATTCAATACCTGAGAGAGGATGCAACTACAATTGCAGGCGTATTACGACTCTTCAGTGTGCTCTGTTTGTTCGGATGCTTGAGATTCCAGATTCCGCTGAATCGCATCGAAAACTTCCCGCCGATGAACGGGCACTTCTCTGGGAGCTTCAACGCCCAACCTGACTTTGTCCCCACGAATCTCGACCACGACAATCGTTATCTCATTGTTGATAACGATACTCTCGTTCTTTTTTCTCGATAATACTAACATGACTTCCCTTCCTGCTATTCTTGGGCAAAATACCCATCTCCTGATCCTGTAATTTCGTAAACTGCGTTACAACGCTGAGACTTAATGGCCGAAATAATGTCCTCACGCATCATCAGTTCTATTCAACTGTACGTGCCACTCCGTGTCAGTCAAGAAAAACGAGGGGATGTCAAGCAGATTTTCCGGAAATTTTCCTTAGTGCTTAGTCGTTTCTGGTCTGATCGTCATACTTTTGTATGATTTCGAAACGACATTACCGATTCGACCGTCCAAACCCAACGCATTAAAAGCTCGAGAATAATGAGTTCAACCTTACCAGCTATCAGTACAAGTGAGTGCGCAGAAAGCGACTTCATTTCCAGTTGGCAGGACTCCTTCGTTGTTGATTTTTTTTGCGTTTTTTGCTTGTTTTTTATCTATGCAGGTTGTTCCGTTCCAGCAATTAATGAACCGCACTATTGGACCAAAGCTGCCCACTTTTGGGACGCCAGCTTCGGAAAGGGAGATTTGTTTTTGGAGTCCGGCGATGCACATTGGCTCTTTTTTGCTAGTTTTGGCTATTTGACGCAGTGCATGCCGATGGCTTGGGCCGTTTGGACGGGAAGATTCCTAACATGGATCTTTTTAGCGATCGGTTGGACAATGCTCGGCAGATCACTGTGGCTGGACGGCGCCAGCCCAGGGAAATTCAAGCATTCTCGCCCTATCGGGCGGTTCACCATCGAGGCACCGCTGGTCGCAAGTTGTTGGGGGCTTTTGTGGCTAGTCGGGCTACACTATGGGCACTGGGCTGGAGAATGGGTCGTTGGAGGCTGCGAATCCAAAGGAATTGCCTACGCTCTCCTTTTTGCCGGACTCGCACTGGCTATTCAGCAGCGGTGGACTTTGGCATGGGCTCTGCTGGGGGGCGCTGCAGCGTATCACGTTGTGACGGGAATTTGGGTTATCGTTTGCGTAGCCACCGTTTCTTTGGTCATCGATTGTTGCAAACCAAATGAAAACTGTCCGAAAACATGCTCTTTTCAAGGTTTTTCTAGATGGATTGCAATGCACCGCGCGGGTTGGGGCTTGTGCTTCGTTGGAGTTATCGTCGGTGCGGTTCCGGCAATTGCGCCCGATTGGGGAACCGATCCGGTATTGGCTAGCGAAAGCGCTGTGAAACAAGTCTACACGCGACTTGGACACCATTTGGCACCAACACGGTTTAGCTCGATTCGTTGGCAAAACTTTGGAATTCAACTCGTTTGCGCTTGTACCGTGATTTGGATGGTCAGGCGATCGAAATGGCAGGTACACACAAAAGCCGATGCTAGATTATACGACTCAACTGAAAACGCAGGTCTATCACCCGCGACGCCCGCAGCTAATGTTTTTGCGACTCTTCCGAGAGGCATGCAGTTCGTAATCGGATGGGGACTCTTTGCCTTTGCCGTCGCCCTGTTCGGGCTTACGATCGATCTGGCGTTCGGCAAAGCGTTTCCGAAACTTACCTCGAAACTGCTTCGGTTCTATCTGTTCCGGTGGAATGATGTTGCGATGCCGATGATGATCGGTTCTTTGGTCGTTTCCTTTGCCTATGGAAAACTGACGTTTACGCCAAGTCCCTTAGGAGCGAGATTGGTTGCTTGGATTGGTATACTTGTCCCCGGAATCATACTCCTTGGTTACCGGTTTGATATGAATTCCAACGAAGCCATTCCCGCCGGCGACAAAGCTCATTTTGTGGCAAAATCCGACTCGGAGTCAGAGCAAGTTAAACAATTTGAGGATTGGCTGCGTGTCTGTGAATGGATTCGAAGTCGTTCGGACCATGAATCGCTTTGGCTGACTCCTCGGCGACAACAGTCCTTCAAATGGCATACCGGTCGACCTGAGCTAGCATGTTGGAAAGATGCACCACAAAACGCTGCGGCTGTGGTCGAATGGAGTCAACGACTTGCGGATGCGTACCAATTCAATAAAGAAAAGATCCTTCAACCGTGGACAACTGAGAAACTCTGGGAGTTGCATGCCAAGTACGGCATCCGTTATGTTCTGTTAGACCGTCGTGTCGCTGGGCAGACTCCACCATTGCTACCAATCCTATATCCATCCCAAAATGAGTTCAACGAAACTTTTGCTGTTTTTGAGCTCCCTTCGCAAAAGTAAACGTGAGCAAGTAGACATTGAATAAAAAAAAATCTCAGCCAACGGCACCCAGCACCAAGCCAAAGCCCACCAAGCCGAAGGACAGAGACTCAAAATCCGTTGTTTCCAAAGCGACCAGCACGCCCACGCACAAAATGGTGACTGACAATCGCAAAGCCAAACACCAATACGAGATCCTAGATTCGATTGAATGCGGAATTGTTTTGCACGGCAGTGAGGTGAAGAGCTTGCGCAATGGGAAATGCTCTATCGAAGAGGCGTACGCTCGCATCAAAGATGGTGAACTTTGGCTGGTTGGCTGTGAAATCGAAGAGTATCGACAAGCCTCCATTTGGAACCATCCGACCAAACGCGTTCGCAAATTGCTTTTGAATAAACACGAATTGCTCCGATTTGTTGGGCGATCCAAGGAGCGTGGCCTCACGATGGTTCCTCTGCGTGTTTACTTTGCGGAACGTGGGAAAGCGAAATGCGTGATCGCGCTTTGCAAGGGAAAGAAACTCCATGACAAACGAGAGACACTGAAGAAAGCGGACGCGGGTCGCGAAATCGACCGAGTCATGAAGAGCAAACGCTTCGACCGAAATGTTTAACCGGCGTAGCCGCGAGAACTGCTCCATGTTTAACCGGCGTAGCCGCGGGACTTGAAAAACACGCCGCTAGTCCCGTGGCCGCCGCTGCGCGGGTGAAACGGGCAAAACTGAACTGAAACTTGCTTCCATTCGTAGCCTTATCTAACCAAACTACTCTATGACCTAATGACATCTGAATGCTAGAAATCCGAAACCTCCAAAAGTCGTACGATGAACCGTCCGGCAACCGATTGCTAATACTCGATATCCCGCAACTCGACGTTGCCGAGGGCGAGCAAGTCGTGCTACGAGGCGAAAGCGGTGGTGGAAAAACAACACTACTCCATATTATCTCCGGAATTGTATCTGCTGACAGCGGCTCAATTCGATTGGATGGCACCGAATTAACCAATTTTTCTGAAGCGACTCGCGATCGAATTCGGGCAGATAAGATGGGCTATGTTTTTCAAACATTTAATTTATTGCCGGCATTTACAGCATTGGAAAATGTCTGCTTGGGAATGACGTTTGCCCGCAAAAAAATGAACTCAGAACGTGGCAAAGAACTACTAAATAAAGTCGGTCTGTCCGACCGTATGCATTACTTACCCAGCCAACTTTCGGTGGGTCAGCAGCAACGTGTCGCCGTGGCTCGCGCATTGGCAAACAAACCTCGGTTGCTTCTCGCAGACGAACCGACTGCAAACGTGGATCCAGTCAATCAAAAACGCATCATCGACTTGATCAAGGACGTGTGTCGCCAAGAGTCGGTCGCAATCTTGTTGGTTACACATAGTGACGAAATCGCAAGTCGCTTTGAACGAGTCGAACGTTTAGAACTCATCAATCGAGCTTTCGCGGAACGTACCGCAACATCCGACGTATAGCACCATCAAGGACGATTTAGAACGATGAATCTGTTTTCCATTGCTGTTCGCAATCTTACTTATCGCAAACTGCCCACTGCTTTGACAATGCTCTCGATGGCATTGGGGGTCGCGTTGGTCGTTTTGGTCTTAACCATCTCGGGTGTCATAGAGAAGACGTTCGAACGCACCAGCAACGTTGGTTACAACCTGATCGTCGGAGCCAAGGGGAGCGATGTTCAACTAACCTTTAACACGGTATTTTTCCTGAGCCAGCCGGTCGAGAACATCCCGTACTCCTACTATATGGAGTACCTGCCGGGAAACGGACGACAAAAGGAATTCGAGCGTCTTGGCGGAGTTCTCAAAGATCCACAACGGAACGGACACTATGACTTTCTAATCAAAGGTGGATTCGCGATTCCATTATGCATGGGGGACTACATCGACGTATTTCGCTGTGTTGGCACAACACCCGACTACTTTAATTTGCTCAAACATGGGGACAGTAATGACCTGGATTATCGATTCGCTAAAGGTAAAAACTTCGTCGATTTCTCGGACGACAACGGTTATTTCGAAGCGGTGGTAGGCTCGCAAGTCGCAGCGGTGATGAAGCTTCAGATTGGAAGTGAAATATTTGCGTCGCATGGAACATCGGGAGGTGAACAGCACAATCAAGGTTTTCGCGTTGTGGGCATTCTTGAGCCAACCGGGACCCCCAACGATCGCGGAGCCTTTGTTAATATCGAAGGATTCTATCTGCTCGAAGGGCACGTTGCACCCGAGCGCAATGAAGAATCGGGGCTCGAAAAGAAAGGCTCTGCTACCGGACCCGAGCGAGAATCGAAGTTTTCGAAAGAGCGATTGCCGATCGAAAAAAGAGAAGTGACCGCCATCCTAGTCAAGACAGACGGCATGAAAGGAATCGGATTGCAAAAGCAAGTGAACAAGACGAAGTTTGCTCAGGCTGTGTCGCCAATCAGCGTTATCAGCGGACTACTGGGCATCTTTGTAACGCCTATAAAGTGGGCATTGCTTGCGATCACTAGCCTCGTATGTGTCGTAAGCGCTATCAGCATTTTAGTTGGCATCTACAACAGTATGAACGAACGCAAGCGAGACATAGCCGTCATGCGTGCATTAGGTGCTTCGCGTGATCACATTACGGCCATTATCCTGGTTGAATCGGTATTGATTGCCGTGGTAGGGGGCGTGATCGGTTGGTTCGTCGGCCACGCCGTTGGTCCGTTGAGCAACGCTTGGACGGAACAGGCCACGGGTGTTCATGTGGACTTCCTGAGCATCAATTCAACACAAGAACCGTTCATCGTTCCGGGGTTGATCCTGATCGGGATACTTGCAGGCATTATCCCTGCACTGGCTGCTTATCGGACATCGGTAGCGAAGTCATTGTAGCCGAGTTGCAACTATCGGACACGATCACTATTTCTGCAACGACCATTTCTGCAACGACCGCAAATACAGTTCCAAATACTGATTGAGTTTGCGTTCTTCGTCTCGTCTTGCCTTTGGCGTACAGGCCGCTTGATAGGCAAGCGAGTCGGGCAACCCTTTCAACAACCCGTCGGCCCAAATGCGTTGCTGTTCTGGCGTGATGTGACGTTCACGCTTTTCGTGTTCACGTTGGAATTCTTCCTGTTGATCTTCCGAGGAGGGTTTTGTCATTGTCCTAGGATTTCACGCAAGTGTTTCACACGGTCCTGACGTCGCGCGGTTTCGGGAATTGCCATTTGACAAGCCAACAAATCCTTCGGTCCAATTAGTCGCACGACCGTATTGGAGCCCACGATCAGTTCCTTAGAATCTACCAAAGCCCAATCGAAAGACGCGACTCCCGCCAGTGATCGGAAGATATCAACAGGTCCAGCAATGGTTAGCAAGCAATAGACTCCCTGGTAGCTAAGCCAGCCCGGCATTTTTTGCTCTACCGGTCCCCAGTCAACGTCATTTCGTCCCCACTGTGCATTCAACGCTTTCAAAGCCATCTCGCATCTGCTGCGATTTTCTACATTGTCGTTAATGAAGAGGTCTATGTCCTGTGTGGAAATCGGACGATGCTGTAGGTAATAGTTTAATCCGCCGATGAGCAGAAATTCTACGCCACACTCGTTCATTACACGAAACACGCGTTCGTAATCCAGAGTCAATGCGTTGTTCATTATTGCGAACCTAAATGTCAATTTACTCCGGAAGTCGGCCGGTTTCTACAGTTGGGAAAGTTTCAGTTAGGGACGTCATGAATTCGACCAGATCTTTTTATCTTGAACGGTTAAGCGGTTAAGTCGAGTTTTTTGATCTTGTCGCTCAAAATGGGATTTGGATATCCGCTTTTGGCGCACCATTCGACGACTTCTTCTAGCGTTTTTTGGCTACCGTCGTGCATGTACGGGGCTTCATCCGTGTTGAGGGCTTTCAAGTCCGAGAGTTCCTCAGGAAGAGATTCGAGCATGCGTCGAACAGGATCGTTGTAATCGTACGGACTGGGGTCTTGAAACAGAAAACAATTCGCACCGAAAGCTAGGAACGCAACCAGAGAAAAGTGCCTTTTCGCCATGATTTTGTCTGTGCGTTGGAGGTGTAAGGTTCGTCTGGAGTTCCATTGTAACTCCCTGGCAATTCAAACAAAATCCCATTGCGGTTTTGGTCATTTTTACCGCTGAATTTAAGGCCCTCCTCGGACAACACCAACAAAATTTTGCTGATCCACGAGCGGGTGCGAGGAAATCCAATATTTCTCCAAGCTACTTAGGCAACAGGCGAATAGGTGGTTAAACTAAGTCGAGCGGCGGTCGCCGGGACCGGCACAGTCCTAGGAAAGTCATGGCCGAGGCAAGTGAAATCAATTCGAGATCCGATTGGATACTTGCCCGAAGACGATTGCTATATCCTGGGGTTGCAGGGGGTTGAATCCGTTCAAATGATGGCAAGGCTGTCCGGCTTGCCATCGACCGAAGCACTTAGAAGAGCACATGAGGTTCTCGATTTTTGTGATGTTGGGCAGGGACCGGTCTTGATCCCACTCAGCGCGAGGAATTCCTGGATCGAACACATTCGCTGTTGGTTTGGAAAGGTGCTTGGCTAAAGCGATTCCTGCTTTTTGTATCGTTTCCAGCCATGTTCAACGCAGATGACGTTTTGAAACTGCAGCAACGCTGGCTATGGGTATCGCCGAACCATGTTCTCGGACATCTTCAAGAAGAGGTCTTCGGATTATTACCTAAAGACCAGCACAAAACAGGGCCATGGATTCTATGCGGTGCCGTTAGTCTGATCGGGTTCAGTGTTGCCCGCTGGCGCGGAACTAGAATGCTCAAGGTATGGTCATGAATAGCACTCTACCAATCAACGAAAACGCACGACAAGTCGACTCCGTTATTGAGTTAGCTCATTCGACCAGGCTGTACGGGAATGTGATTGGAGTCAACGTCGCTGTGCATAAACCGTTTAAACTTTATTCAGCCTTAGCGGAATGGTTCACCGATGGAGCTTTACGCGACAAAGAATTCCGATGCCCTGTATCTGGCGGGCCTGATTGCAGACGGGTGACACATGACTCGCAAGCAGCTCAATCCATGGGCAAAAGAAGCAACCTGGCACATGATTGCCGGGTGCAGCGTTGCGTGGGTTGCTTCCGAGCATCCAGAATCTGTTTCGATTGCCATGAAGTGGATTCAGTCTCCAAAAAAACGGATTGCCATCGCCGGTTGGTCGACACTATCGTCCGTTGTGGCAGTGCAGCCAGACGAGGAGTTGCCGATCAGCGAATTCGGGGCATTACTTGACCGCTGCGTCAAGTCTAAAGGAACTTCACCGAATCGGGTCCGATCATCGATGAACAGCTTTATTATTAGTGTAGGAACTTATATCGCGCCTTTAGCAGACCAAGCCATCTCGACGGCTCGGAAAATCGGTATTGTCGAAGTTGACGTGGACAATACAGACTGCAAGATCCCGGATCCCGAAAGTTACATTAAAAAGTGTCGCCGGGGTGTCGACGTTGCTCCCAAACGCAAAACGATCCGTTGCTGATGCACTTCTAAAGCTGTGAATAGGATCGCGGCAGTAAATTAATCTTCTGTATTTTCGAAACCGCCCCAGCATACTTTTCAACGACTTTTAGCTTTGCCCATTCCGGGTGGCTTTGGAATTTCTTCCAGCAGGCATCACGATGTGCTGCGTTGTCATATACAGTCATGTACGTCAAGTTTGGCATCCTATCTCCTACCAATGCCTGACCAAAAAAAACAGGCTGAATTCCGCAGTCGAGGAAGATAGGGACTTCACCGCTGTTGAACATATCGACCTTTAAGTTGCCCATGCGTTCTGTCGGACTTTCGTAAACTCGCATTTCGAACAATCGTTCCTTGTTTGCAACTTTTTGAGTCGGCACGGCTAATTTTGGAAAGCAATTGAATGCCAAAAGCATTTCGCTTCGCATGCGGCTATAGACAGGTTTCTTGATATCCGTTTCAAGGTAGGATTTTCCGTCTCTCAGGAACGACTCATCTTTGCCTAACGCTATCAAGACCGAAGCGACTTGACCGGGTCCGACGAGTGGCATCAAGAGAAACATGGACGTCTTTCCGTCGACCGGAGCCTCAGTCGCGAGCGCTCCCACATTCTCGATTCCCATCCGATTAAGAGAAGGAATCATTGCCTTTTCCAAGAATCCATCGAGTTCGCCAATTCTAGAGACATCGATTCCTTGGTATTCAATTAACTCATAGTACTGGTTCGTAACCGACTGCGACATGGCCATGGGAATCGAAAGTGTAGCGGAGCAAAAAAACACAAAAGAGGTAAGCATCTGTTTCATCTAGGATCGAGCTTTCTATCGAAATTTGGAAAAGGGTTGAACATCCATACGATGGTACAAACACGATGACATAAGGAGTTCATCGAGAAATATCCTATTTTTTGTTTCTCTTCGCAGCCTTCGACGCTGCTCCATCCAGCGAATTGCTTGGATCCATTTTTGCGAGTGCATCGGCAGTTGGACTTCCACCGAATTGTTTGTAGTAAAGTTCTTGAAATGGATTGATTTTCGGTCCAATCGCTTTTTCATTCACCATGAGTGGTAACGCTTCGTTCCAAAATTTGTCGAACGCGGCTGCGAGTTCCTTCACTACTTCTGGATGATGCGAGGCGACATCGGTCGTTTCGCTGTAGTCGGCCATGAGATCGAAGAGTTCCCACTTGGGTTCGGCTGCTCCTTTTTCCGAAACAAGATGCCAACGGGTGTTCCGGACGCTGCACATTTTGAATTTCGATTCGTTCGGGTCAGCTAGCTTGGGCCACCGACCTAGATGCGTGACAAGAGCACGGTCGGCCCATGTTGCGCTAGGGTTCTCGAGTAACGGCACCAAACTTCGACCCTCAAGCTGTGGTTTTACCACGTCGGTAATTTTCGCACCGGCGAGTTCAGCAAGTGTCGGAAAGAAATCAATATGCGCTGTGAGCGCCGTGCAGTCAGCCGGCTTGATGGTGCCGGGCCAACGCCAGAACGAACTCGCGTGCGTGCCGCCGAGCCAGGCGCTGCCCTTGGAGCCATGCATCCCAGCATTGAATACCTTCACACCCGCAGTGCCACCATTGTCGTTCATGAAAATAACGAGGGTATCTTTAGCGATCCCCCAGTCGTCGAGCTTGGAAAGGATTTTACCGACGTTCTGGTCAATATTATGGAGCATGCCGAAGAAATTTTCGGTTTCGGGCGTCAGGTCTTTGCCTTCGTAGAGTGCCTTGTCCTCCGGGCGGGCGATGTAGGGACCGTGCGGTGTGTTGGACGGAATGTAGGCGAAGAAAGGCTTATTGCTTTTGCGTTGCGAGTCGATCCACTTTGCGGCTTGTTCATAATAGAGGTCCGCACAATAGCCCTTTGTTTTCTCGAAACTGCCGTTGTGTAGGATTGCGGGATCGAAATACTTATTACCAGGTGCATCGCCGCAGGAACCAGGGTACGTCTGTCCGATGCCGCCGCCGCCGTGGATGAAAACTTCGTCGAAACCGCGACGGTTCGGCTGATACTCGGCTTCGTCGCCAAGATGCCATTTGCCAAAAATGCCGGTCGAGTACCCGTTGGATTGGAGTACCTGCGCGATGGTCGTTGCTTTCAGTGTGAGTCGCTCACGTTCAAGGATCGTGTGCGTGACGCCATTCTTGAACTCATGTCGGCCTGCCATCAACGCGCTCCGCGTCGGCGAACAAGTGGGGCTAACGTGAAAGTCAGTGAAGCGAACTCCCTCGTTGCGTAACCTATCGAGATTCGGTGTCTTTAGAACAGGATTGCCATGCGCCGATATGTCCCCGTAGCCCTGATCGTCAGTCAGAACAAAAAGAACATTTGGGCGTTTTCCGGCAATGCTATCCGCGCGAAGTGAAGCCGGCGGGACTAGGCAAAATGCGAGCCCTATGTAAAAAATGTACTTCATGATGTGTCTTTGCCTTAGATAGTTCCGACGTCAATGTGGCTCTGTCGACCCGACAAGCATTTCTCTATCCATGAGAAACACTACTTTGGATCTTCCTTAGCCTTGTCTGCTGCTGCTTTGTCTGCTGCTGCTTTGTCTGCCGCTGCTTTGTCTGCCGCTGCTTTGTCTGCCGCTGCTTTGTCTGCCGCTGCTTTGTCTGCCGCTGCTTTGTCTGCCGCTGCTTTGTCTGCCGCTGCTTTGTCTGCCGC